>NZ_JBDJPF010000003.1:0-202883 GCF_054957865.1 Streptomyces xingningensis | reverse complement strand
ATCATCGACCGCATCTGCCGCTACTGCGACAGGATCTGCGGACCGGCTCACTAGGTGTGCTTAAGCGGGCCCTGCCATCGTGTGCACAAAAGGCGTCCGAACGAGCCCGAATCGAGGGACCGTGTCTCCTGCGGAACGCATGTCCACTGCGGAACATCTCTCCGCCGAATCCGCGCCCACCGACCTCGTCGACCCCTCCTTCTGGGCACGGCCGCGTGACGAACGGGTGGAGTTCTTCGAGAGGCTGCGCGCCCGGCCGCACCCGGAGTTCGTCCACCAGCGCATGCCCGGCCTGCCGTCGGCGTTCGGGTACTACGCGCTGGCCAAGCATGCCGACATCGTGGAGGTGAGCCGTCGCCCCTACGATTTCTCCTCGCAGGGTGCGACGACCATTGTGGGCCTGCCGCCGGAGCTTGACGAGTACTACGGCTCCATGATCAATATGGACAACCCCGAGCACTCCAGGCTACGGCGCATCGTCGCTCGCTCCTTCGGGCGTGGCATGATCCCCGAGTTCGAGTCAATGGCCGACGCCACGGCCCGGCGGATCGTCGCCGGGCTCCTGGAGCGCGGACCCGGCGACTTCATCCGGCCGGTCGCAGCCGAGATGCCCATTGCCGTGCTCAGCACCATGATGGGCCTGTCCGGCGAGGACTATGACTTTCTCTTCGAGAGGTCGAACACGATCGTGGGGCCGCTCGACCCCGACTATCTGCCCGAGGGGCAGGATTCCGAGGCGGCGGTCCTCGCGGCCTCGAAGGAGCTGGGGGACTACATCGCGGGCCTGCGCGAGGAGCGTCTCGCCCACCCCGGTGACGACGTCATCACCAGGCTCGTCCAAGTGCAGGTGGACGGCGAGCAACTGACCCGGCAGGAGCTGGTGTCGTTCTTCATCCTGCTCGTCGTCGCCGGCATGGAGACCACCCGCAACGCCATCTCGCACGCCTTGGTACTGCTCACCGAGCACCCGGACCAGAAGGAACTCCTGCTGTCCGACTTCGAGCGGTATGCGCCCACGGCTGTCGAGGAGGTCCTGCGGGTGGCTACGCCGATCAACTGGATGCGGCGGGTGGCCCTGCACGACACCGAGCTGAATGGCCATCGGTTCCGCAAGGGGGACCGGATGTTTCTCTTCTACTGGTCGGCCAACCGCGATGAGCGCGTCTTCGAGGACCCGTACCGGTTCGACATCACCCGCGACCCCAACCCGCACCTGTCGTTCGGGTCGCTCGGCCCGCACTTCTGCCTGGGCGCCCATCTGGCGCGGATGGAGATCACCGCTCTGTACCGTGCGCTGCTGGCGGCGGTGCCGCGGATCCGGGCGGTGGGGGAGCCGCAGCGGCTGGAGTCGAGCTTCATCGAGGGGATCAAGCACCTTGAGTGCACGTTCTGACTTGAGTGCACGTTCTGCAGTGCCCCCCGCACGGCAGCGCGGCACTGCAGGGACTCTTCCCCGCAGTGTCGCGCTGTTGTCTACCCGACCCTGCTCACGACCGTGCGTAGGGGCGCAGCGGTGGCTCCTCGCGGACCCATGGCTGACTGTGGATCAGGGCCTCGATCGGGAAGTCCAGCAGGCCCGGCAGGCTCTTGACGGCTTCCTCGGAGTTGAGGGGCATGAGTGGCTTGGCGCAGTCCGCGCGGTTGATCCGGCTGGGGTCGGCGGCGCCGGGATGCTCGATCGCATCGGCGACGAGCTCGTAGGTCACCAGGTCGACGACCAGGCCGAAGTGGGTGGGCCACGGGCGTCCGGGGCAGATGTCCTGGACGCCGATGTTCCGGGCGCCCGGCAGGACCGGGGGCTGCCCGTCGGCCACCACGGATTCATCGGCCCTGGAGTAGACCGTGGTGTACGAGGGACCCGAGGGCATGGGCTTGCCGTTCGCGGCGAGAGCCTTCGACCAGTTCGAGTCACGGGAGAATTGCAGGATCGCGGCGGGGCAGCCCGCGATCTGGGCGAGGGGGCGGCAGACGCTGGCAAGGCGGGTGCCCTGGAACGGGGCACCCATGGTCACCACGTCGTCGACCTTGGGCGCGAGGTCCGGCCAGAAGCGCAGGGCCCAGGCCACCTGGAGCCCGCCCTGGCTGTGCCCGACCAGGTCGATCTTCCGTCCGGTGCGTTCATGGACCGTGCGCGCCGCGTACACCACATACTCGACGGACACCTGCATGTCCTTGAGGCCACGGCCGGGGGAGTCCACCCAACAGGAGGGATATCCCTTCTTCTTGAGCTCGGCCATGAAGTTCCAGGCGTAGTTCTCCTCGCCCTTGACTCCGGTACCGGGAATGAAGAGGACGGTCGGTTTGTCGCTGCTCTTCAAGTCCCCTTGGCAGTGCAGGGCCTTGGCGAGCTCGGCCACCGGAGTTTCCAGGGGCGGAGCGGGGTCGGTGCTCGCCTCCGCGGACAGGGGAAACAGAACCAGCGTCAGCAGGGTTGCCGCGAGACCGCCGGCCCATCTGGATAAGCGCATGGGAGCCTCCGCAAGAAAGAGAAGTGGGCGGAGTCTCCCATCGTGAAGAGAGGGCACACAAACGTCAACACCTCACGGTGAAAAGAGAGTTCGTGGGCTGTGCGGACGCGGCCTGTGCACGCGCAGCAGTCATGGCTCAGTGGCCATGGCCGCCATCGGCCGGGTGGTGGACCGCCATGACCTCGGCGGGCAGCACCACATACGGCCGCATCATCCCCATGTCCTCGTGTTCCAGCAGATGGCAGTGGTACAGGAACCGGCCCTTCGCGCCGTGGAATTGGCCGATGACATTCACCAGCTGCCCGGCGGGCACCTGGATCACATCCTTCCAGCCCGCGTCGCCGTCCGACAGCGGCGCCGTGCCGCCGTAGGCCAGGGGCGAGCGGGTGCCGCCCAGCGCCGGGTCGAAGGGGGTTCCCGGGCCCACCGGGTAGCGGTCCCGGCTCAGCACCTGAAAGTCAATCAGGTGAAGGTGCATCGGGTGCGTGGGGCCGCCCAGGTTGAGGAAGCTCCACTGCTCCCACGCATCGTGGGCGACCATGAAGCCCAGGGTGTCGTCGAAGGCCTGGGCGCCCCTGCGGTAGGTGCGCACCGTGCCGTCCGCGCCCTTGAGCTGGATCACCCCCGCGCCGGGCACGGGCACCTCGCCCGGCTGCACCGGGTGCATCTCCCACAGTCCCGGGTGACCGTTTCCGGCGGTACCGGGCGGCACCAGGGCGATCAGGCGGTGGCCGTGCCGGGGGGCGGTCTCATGAGTGATCCGCCGGAAAGAGCTGGAGATGACCTTCGGCAGTACGAACGGGTCGTGCATCTGCTCGGTCCCCACCCGGAATTGCATCACCTGTGGATGGCGCACCCCCGCGGCGGCGTTGACCAGGCGCAGCCGGCGCCCCCGCAGCCGGCCGAAGTCGACCAGCAGATCGATGCGTTCGGCGGGCGCCACCGACAGCGGCCCGTCCTGCAGCACCGGGCGCGGCAGCAGCCCGCCGTCCGTGCCGATCTGCCATACCGCGCCGGTCACCGGCTCGCCGGTGTCCTCGTCGGTCAACCGGAGCTCGAAGATACGGGCGTTGGCGGCATTGAGCAGCCGGAACCGATACCACTGAGCCGTAACGTCCAGGTGCGGCCAGATCACTCCGTTGACGAGCGTATAGGGGCCGGAGAACGCCGCGGTGACGTTCTTGCCGTGGGCGTCCCGGTCGACGACCACGGTCTTGTGGAGCAGTCGGCCGGTCAGCCGGCCGTCCTCGTCCTGGTCGAGGTTGCGGTCCTGGATGACCAGCGGGATCTCCCGCTCGCCGCCGGGCAGCCGCAGCGCGTCCTCCTCCTCGTCCCGTACCAGGTACATCCCGGCCAGGCCGGTGAAGACGTTCCACCGGGTGATGTCCATGGCGTGGTCGTGGTACCACCAGGCGACCGCGCGGTGGTCGTTGGGGTATTCGGCGAGCTGGCTGTCGCCCGGTGAGACGGCGTTCTCCGGCCAGCCGTCGTTGCCGCCTCCGGTGCGGGCGCCGTGCACATGGGTCACCGTCCACGGCGGCAGTGCGGCGACCTCGGGCAGTGGTTGGGCACCGCCCCGGCCCGGTACCTCGCTCGGTGACGGTCCGCCCGGAACGGGCACGGCCTCCACCGCCGTCACCGGGTATGCGCCGGTCAGCCGGTTCGTCCAGGCGATCCGCAGCCGTTGGCCGCGGCGGACCTCGATGGTCGGTCCGGGGTAGTGGCCCTCATAGGCCCAGACCCGGGTGGGCGGCAGCTGCGAATGCAGCCGGACCCAGGTTGCGGACAGGCC
This sequence comes from Streptomyces xingningensis, assembly GCF_054957865.1. NCBI lineage: Bacteria > Bacillati > Actinomycetota > Actinomycetes > Kitasatosporales > Streptomycetaceae > Streptomyces > Streptomyces xingningensis. Next base: position 198,623 of record NZ_JBDJPF010000003.1, on the reverse strand, counting down.
GATCTCGATGCCCTGGAGGGCTTCGGTGCCACCGGGCCGCAGCACCGGCGGTACGCGTAAGGCGTCCAGGAAGGGCGTGAGTCCGGCTGCGGATTCCGGTGTGCCTACCGGGTTGACGATCATTTCCGTCATGTGGTGACCCCCGTGGTGCTTCCCCCGTGCCGGCTGTTTCCGGCGGCGGCTGTCAGCGCGTAGGACGAGGCTGTCCTCGCCGGAGGTTGCGGAATCCGCTGTCCGATGTGCCCGGATCCTTACTGTTCGATCGAACGGCACCGCTTGCTCGAACGAAGCAGCGAAAAGTTGCCCGGCATCCGGCGAACACCAGGGCGAAGACCGGCAGCCAGCAGAGCCGGGCCAATATCCAGCCCGGGCCGTCGGGCGTGGTGTGCAGCCCGGGCAGCGGGCCGAACGCCAGCCCCGCGGCGGTGACCGCCATCATCGCGCTCTGGTGCCAGAGGAAGATCGTCATGGCGGACAGGTTCGCCATGGCCACGGCGGCCCAGACCATGGGCCGTCGCATCGCCCGGCGCAGTGGTTCGCGCAGCAGCAGGGCCAGTCCGACCTGGGCGAGACCAAAGGTGACGGCGGCCAGGGTGGGCGGGTTGAGATTGGAGACGGTGGCGCCGGGGACGCCGACCATGCTGCCCGGGTAACCGCCCCAGAGGACGAGCACGACGGTCGCCGCCCCCGCGCCGATGAGCAGCGGCAGCCCCGCGAGCCGCCTGGCGAGCCGCCCCCGGGCGCAGGCCGCGCCGAGCGTGTGGGGCACGAGCCAGCCGGCGGCGACATTGAGCCAGCCCAGCCAGGCCGGGCCGCCGAGCCCGAAGCGGATCAGGTCCACCGACAGAACGACGGCGAAGGGCCACAGCGGATGGAGCCGCGCGGTCAGCGGAGTCGCGGCGGTGAGCGCCGCGAACACTCCCAGGAACCACAGCGGATCCACGACCAGTGTCACCAGCGTGTGCAGGGTTCGCCCGTCCACACCGGACGCCGACATGATGCCGCAGACCACCGCCCACACGCCGAGCACGGCGGTGACGGGCCGGGCCAGCCGGGCCAGCCGTCCCCGCAGCCAGGCGGGGTAACCGGTGCCCCGGGCACGGGCGGACGCATGGCTCCGGGCGCCGCAGAGCCCGCCGACGAAGAAGAACAGCGCCAGCGTCTGGAAGAGCCAGGACAGGGGGGCCAGCCAGGGCATGTGCTGCAGGGGGCTGGCGCCGTGGAGCCCGCCGTCGGTTCCGACGAGGGCGGTCACCAGCCAGTGGCCGAGGACGACCCCGAGGATCGCAAAGGCGCGCAGCGCGTCGACGGCGCGGTCGCGGTCGGGCGGGGTCATGCGGTCCACGCGACGCGCGAGGGTGCCAAGAGGCTTCATGCGGTGGCGTCCTTCCAGGGGCTTGCCTGGAGGGACAGTGCGGGACCGGCCCGGGGGCGGGCATCACACCGCGGTGCCAATCCGCGGGTGGCACCCGGGTATGACGCGGGCTACGACGCGGCGGCGGGCGCCGAAGACGCCAGGTGCCCGGTGAACCAGTCCCGGGCCAGTTCCGAGACCGCATCCAGGGCCCCGGGCTCCTCGAAGAGATGAGTGGCACCCGGCACCACGGCCAGCCGGTTCTCGCAGCGCAGCCGGGCCGCCGCCTGCCGGTTGAGGTCCAGCACCGTCTCGTCCCGGCCGCCGACGATCAACAGGGTGGGCGCCATCACCTCGTCCAGCCGCGGCCAGGCGAGATCGGGGCGGCCGCCGCGGGAGACCACGGCCGCGATATCACCCGGACCCGCGTCGGCGGCGGCCCACAGAGCGGCGGCCGCGCCCGTACTGGCCCCGAAGTAGCAGATGGGGACGGACTGGCGGCGCAGCCAGACGGTCACCTCCGCCAGCCGGTGGGCCAGCGGCTCGACGGCGAACACCTTCGCCCGGTCCTCGGCCTCCCGTGGAGTGAGGAGATCGAACAACAGGGTGCCCAGACCCGCTTCGTTGAGGGCCTGCGCCACCGCGCGGTTGCGCGAGCTCAGCCGGCTGCTGCCACTGCCGTGTGCGAAGGCGACGACCCCGGGGGCCCCGGCGGGCATCGTCAGATCGCCGTCCAGCGACACGGTGCGGTGGTCCACCGCCAGCTGCACGGGGGCGGTGGTGTGGATGTGCGAGGCATGCAGGGGCGGCTGGGCCACGGTGCTCCGGCCCAGCAGCTCGATGACCTCCTCGTCCTCGGTCTGGGAGAAGTCCCGGTACCACTCGCCGACCGCCGAGAAGAGCGCCGGCGTCGACAGACAGACCAGCTCGTCCACCTCGGACCCCAGCTCATGCGCCGCGTCCGGGGCCGCCACCGGCACGGCCAGCACCACCCGCGCGGCCCCCTGGGCCCGCGCCACCCGGCAGGCGGCCGAGGCGGTCGACCCGGTGGCGATGCCGTCGTCCACCACGATCGCGGTACGGCCCCCGAGGGGAATCCGCAGCCGCCCGCCGCGGAACCGCTCGGCCTGCCGCACCAACTGCGCCTCCTCGGCGCGCTGGACCTCGGCAAGGTCGTCCTCGTCGACCCGGCTCATCCGCATGATGTCGTCGCGCACCACCCGTACGCCACCCTCGCCGATGGCACCGAAGCCCAGCTCACGGTGGTACGGAACGCCCAGTTTGCGGACCAGGATGACATCCAGCGGCGCACCCAGCGCCTGCGCGACCTCGAAGGCCACCGGGATGCCGCCGCGCGGCAGGCCCAGCACGACGGGATGCTCACGGCGCAGGTGCCGCAGCCGTTCCGCCAGGCGGCGGCCCGCGTCCGTTCGGTCGTCGAATCGCATGATCCACCTCCGGCCCGGGGCGCGGTTCCGGAAGACGAGACAAGCCCTGGTTCCAGTATTCGGCCACTCGGGCGGTGGTCCAAGTTCAGCCTCCCCCCGGTTCCAGGGCCGCCCGCACCCGCGAGGCCACCCGAGCCGCCTCCCCGTCCGAGGCGTAGCGGGTGCGCGGCCAGAAGAAGCCGCGCAGCCCGTCCTTGCGGTTGCGCGGCACCACATGGACGTGGAAGTGCGGCACGGACTGGCTGATCCGGTTGTTGGCGGCGACAAACGTCCCGGCCGCGCCCATGCCGCGCTCCACCGCCCCGGCGATCAGCTGCACCCGGGTGAAGAACGGCCCCACGTCCGCCACGGGCAGATCGGTGAGCGTCTCGGCGTGCCGCCTGGGCACCACCAGCACATGCCCGGGAAACAGCGGCCGGGCGTCCAGGAAGGCCACCGCCGCGTCGTCCGCAAAGACCAGGTGGGCGGCCGTACCGCCGGCCGCGATCGTACAGAAGGCGCAGTTCGGATCGACCATGGTGAAGATCTCCGGCCTCGGGGGAGACATCGTCCCATGCCCGTCCTCATCGGAACCTCCGGATGGCAGTACCGGGACTGGCGCGGTGACCTCTATCCGGCCGGCTGTCCGCAGCGGCTGTGGCTGGAGGAGTACGCCCGCCACTTCACGACCGTGGAGAACAACAACGCCTTCTACCGGCTGCCCTCCCCGGAGACCTTCGCCACCTGGCGCGACCGTACCCCGGAGGGGTTTGTGATGGCCGTCAAGGCCAGCCGCTACCTGACCCACATCAAGCGGCTGCACGACCCCGAGGAGCCGGTCGGGCGGCTGATGCGGCACGCCGCCGGGCTGGGCGACCGGCTGGGACCCGTACTGCTCCAGCTCCCGCCCACGCTGCGCGCCTCGCCCCCGGCCCTGGACGAGACGCTCGCCTGCTTTCCCGCCGGGACGCGGGTGGCGGTCGAGCCACGGCACGAGTCCTGGTGGACGGACGAGGTACGGGCCCTGCTCGAGCGGCGCGGCGCGGCGTTGTGCTGGGCCGATCACGACTCCCGTGCGGTGACGCCGCTGTGGCGCACCGCGGGGTGGGGGTATGTGCGCTTCCACTGCGGCCGTGCCCGGCCCTGGCCGCGCTATGGGCGGGCGGCGCTGGCGAGCTGGGCCCGGCGGGTGGCGGACGCCTGGCCCGACAGCGCCGAGGTGTACGCGTACTTCAACAACGACCCCGGTGGTGCGGCCGTGCACGATGCGGTGGCCTTCGCGGCGGCAGTGCGGCGGGCGGGGCGCACGGTGCGGTAGGTGTTCCTCACCCGGCCCCGGAACGGGCCCCCTCGTACGCCCCGTCCGGGGGCAGGGCCGTGCCCCGCGCGAACAGCCCGTCGAACCCGGCGGTTCCCAGCCGCCCCCGTACCGCAGCGGTGATCCGCTCGACATCGCCCCGTTCCGCCGGGGGCAGCGGCGCGCCCGCCCCGCGCCGGGCGGCATCGGCCGCGCCCAGCAGGACCGCCGCCAGCTCCGGCCGGCCGACGGCATGGGCCCCGGCCAGGCCCTCCAGGGCCAGCGCCATCGCACGGTCGTCGCCGGTGGTACGGGCGACCGCCAGGCCCTCCTCCTGCCGGGCCAGCGCGGCCACCGCATCGCCGCGCAGCTCGGCGACAAAGCCCAGTTCGGCCAGCACCAGGGCGTTGGCACGGTCCAGCCCGACCTGCCGGTGCCAGGCGAGCACCCTGCGCAGCCGAGCCTCGGCGGCAGCCAGGTCCCCGGCCCGGCGGGCGCCCAGCGCCAGGCCCAGTTCGGCATTGACCCGCCCGGCCTCGAACCCCAGCTCGGCGGAGCGTCGCGCGGCCCGCGAGTGCAGCTCCCGGGCGCCGGGCAGATCGCCTTCCAGGAGGGCGATGCGCCCCAGACCCGCCGTCAGGTCGGCGGCCATCGTCGACAGGCCCAGCGACTCGGCCGTGCCCAGCCCCTCCCGCAGCCGTCGCACCGCACCCGGATAATCGCCGAGGATCTCCGAATGCGCCGCCCGCACAGGGGCGTTCTGCGTCTGCCCCCAGGCGTCACCGAGCTCCGCGAACAGCGCCGCGCTGCGCTCCGCTTCGCGCTGCACCGCGGCCAAGTCCCCGTGGACCAGGGCCTGGACGGCCCGGTCGGCGAGCGCGGCGGCTTCCCCCCACCGGTCGCCGCGCTCCCGGAACGCCCGCATCGCACCCTCGGACAGCTCCCGGGCGCCCGCCGTGTCACCGATGCGGTTCAGGGCGTGCCCGAGGAACCACTGCGCCTCCGCCCGGCCCGCCGGATCGCCACTGCCGTCGAAACCTCGCAGCACCTCCCGGACGCGCCGGGCCCGGTCCATGCCCTCGCCCTCCAGGACCGCCACCCCCGTGTGCCAGGCCGCCGCCCGGGCCCGGGACGCGGCATCGGCGGCGGCTCCGGCGGCGCCGAGAGCCGCCCCGAGCGACCGGCGGGCCTGGCCGAGCCGGCCCCGCAACAGCCAGTACCAGGCGAGCGCGTTCACCAGGCGAAGGGCCTCGGCACCCCGGCCGCCGGCCACCAGACCGTCCAGCGCCGCCCGGATGTTGGCGGCCTCCGCGTCGAGCAGTGCCAGCCGCTCCCGCTGCTCCGGACCGCGCAGCCCGGCGGCCACCCCCTCGGCCAGCGCGGCGAAGTGCGCATGATGCCGCCACCGGGCCTCGTCCGCCTCGCCGGCCTCCGCCAACCGCTCGGCGCAGTAGGCCGTGACGGACTCCAGCATCCGGTAGCGCGGCCCGTCCCAGCCCTCGCCCACCGACACCAGGGAGCGCTCGACCAGCCGCTCCAGCACATCCAGTACATCCTCCGGGGCCGTGCCTCCCCAGCCGGCCACGGCCTCGGCCGACGCCAGGCTCCAGCCCTCGGCGTGCACCGCAAGACGGCGCAGCACGGCGCGTTCCCCGTCCGTCAGCAGCTCCCAGCTCCAGTCGAGGGTCGCCCGCAGCGTCCGCTGGCGCGCGGGCGTGCCGCGCCGCACCCCGGCCAGCAGCCGCAGCCGGTCGTCCAGCCGGGCCAGCAGCCCGGGCACGCCCAGGGTGCGCACCCGCCCCGCGGCCAGTTCGAGGGCCAGCGGGATGCCGTCCAGCCGCCGCGTCAACTCCGCGACGGCCGTGGCGTTTCCGGGCCCGAGGGCGAACCCCGGGGCCGCCGCGGCGGCCCGGGCGGCGAACAGCCGCACCGCGGCCTCGCCGTCCAACGGCCGTACCTCCCGGACCTGTTCACCGGGCAGGGCCAGCGGCTCCTGGCTGGTCGCCAGGACCCGCAGACCGGGCGCGGCCCGCAGCAGCTGCTGGGTCACCTCGGCGACCGGCGCGATGAGATGCTCGCAGTTGTCCAGCAGGAGCAGCAGTTCGCGATCGCGCAGCGCCTCGGCCAGCCGGGCGGCCGGCGGACGCTCCCGGTGTGGTGCCCGCGGCCCCCACACGCCGTCGTCCCGCACCCCGATGGCCGCCGCCACCTCCTCCGCCAGACCGGCGGCATCGATATGGCCCGGCAGCCCGGCGAGTTCGACCAGCCGCACACCGTCCCGGCAGTCCCCGGCCGTCTCCAGGGCCAGCCGGGTCTTGCCCACTCCGCCGGGGCCGACCAGCGTCACCAGCCGATGGACGGGCAGCAGTGCGCGGATCGCGGCCACCTCGTCGGCGCGCCCGATCAGCGCGTCGAGCGGGGCGGGCAGCCCCCCGCCACGGTGGCGGTCACCGGCCTCGGGCACGGCGTCCCGCGGTGCTCCGAGCGCCGGGTCCTGCCGCAGGATCGCCTGGTGCAGGGCCGCCAGCTCGGGGCCGGGATCCAGCCCCAGCTCCTCGGCGAGCGCACCGCGCAGCTCCTCGAAGGCGGCCAGCGCCTCGCGCTGCCGCCCCGACCGGTACAGGGCCCGCAGCTGGGCCGCCCGCAGCCGCTCCCGCCAGGGGTGCCGGGCGGTCAGGTCGGCCAACTCGCCCAGCAGTTCGTGGTGTTCGCCGGTCTCCAGGCGGGCGTCGGCCCAGTCCTCCACGGCCGTGAGCCGTTCCTCCTCCCAGCGGGCCGCCGCCGCCCGGACGGCCGGGGTGTCGGCGAAGCCGGCGAACGCCGGGCCCCGCCACAGTCCCAGCGCGTCCGTCAGCAGCGCGGCCCTGGTCCGTGCGTCCCCTTCGGCGCGGGCCCGCGTCAGCAGAGCGGTGAAGCGATCCGCGTCCACCGCTCCCGTCCCCGCCCGCAGCGCATAACCCGGCGGCCGGGTGACCACCAGCGACCGGGCTCCGGGCTCGGCCTCCGCCAGGGCCCTGCGCAGCTGGGAGACCTTCGCCTGCAGGGCCCGGCCCGGCGCCGCCGGCAGGCGCTGTCCGTCCCACAGGGTGTCGATCAGGAGACCGGCCGGCACCGGCGACCCCGCATGGGCGAGCAGTACGGCGAGCAGGGCGCGGACCTTCAGCTCGGGGACCTCCACCGGCTCCCCCCGCTCCGTCCACGCCCGAAGCGGACCAAGTACCCCGAATCGCATGCCCGCACCCTAGTCGACCCGCGCGGACCGTCCGAACGCGACCCGAACAGGTCCGCAACCGAACCCGAACCCGCGGGCCGCATCGTGGAGCACGGCCCGGCACCACACGATGAAGGGAAACCCCATGACCACGCACACCCCGCTCACCGGCCGCGAGATCCACCTCGCCGCCCGGCCCACCGGCACCCCCGGCCCGGAGATCTTCCGCCTGGTCCGGGCCGACGTCCCGCAGCCCGGCCCGGGCCAGGTCCTGGTCCGCAACACCTGGATGTCGGTCGACCCGTATATGCGGGTCCGCATGGACGCCGACATCACCTACCTGCCGCCATTCGCCCTCGACGCCCCGCTGGACGGCGGTGCCCTCGGTGAAGTCCTCGTCTCCCGGGCGGACTCCGTGCCGCGCGGCGCCACCGTCTCGCATGTGCTCGGCTGGCGCGAGTACGCGGTCCTGGACGCCGCCGATGTCACCGTCGTCGACACCGCACGCGCCCCCGCCCAGGCCTACCTGGGGGCTCTCGGCACCACGGGCCTGACCGCCTATGCCACCTTCACCGACGTCGCCCCGGTGCGCCGCGGCGACACGGTCTTCGTCTCCGCCGCCGCCGGGGCGGTGGGCAGCGTCGCCGGGCAGATCGCCCGGAAGCTCGGGGCCACCACGGTCATCGGTTCGGCGGGCGGCCCGGCCAAGTCCCGCGCCCTGGCCGAGGACTTCGGCTTCGATGTGGCGCTCGACCACCGGGCCGGGCCGATCGGCGACCAGTTGGCGAAGGCCGCACCGGAGGGCATCGACGTCTATCTCGACAACGTCGGCGGAGACCACCTCGAGGCCGCGCTCGAGGCGCTGCGCCCCGGTGGCAGGGTGGCGCTCGTCGGGGCGATCGGGGAGTACAACGCCGACCGCCCGGCGCCCGGCCCGGACAACTTCCGCCTGATCCGCACCAAGGGTCTCAGCGTGCGGGGAATGCTGGTCAGCGACTACTTCGACCTGTTCCCCGCATTCATCGACCGGGCCTCGGGCTGGCTCGCCGATGGCACCCTGCGCACCGCGGAGACCGTCCTCGACGGCCTGGAACGGGCTCCGGAGGCGTTCCTCGGCGTCCTGAGGGGGGCCAACACGGGCAAGATGCTCGTCCGGCTGGGCTGATGCCCCGGACCCGCGTGGGGTCAGCGGGCCGTAGGGCGTGTCTTATGGATCAGCACCCGCCCTACATCGGCACCCGCCCTACATCGGCAGCGACCGCAGGCGCACCGCCCCGGCGGGCCAGTGTGCCCCCTCGCGCAGCGGCCGCCACAGCGTGTGCAGCGGCATGACCGCGAGGCCGTCGGGCTGCTCGACCTCCACCTCGGCCGCCACCGGCCGCCAGCCCAACCGCTCGTACAGCGGCACCAGTTCCGGCCGGCAGAAGAGGAGCCCGAAGCTCGGCCCCAGGGTCCGGGCGTGTTCCTCGGCGGCCCCGACGACCAGCCGGGCCAGCCCGTGCCCGCGCAGGTCGGCCGCGACGGCCACGCCGCCAAAGCCCACCAGGTCCACCGGAACGTCCCCGATCGTCGCCGGGATCCGCACCAGCCCGGTGTGTGCGACGAGGCGGTCGCCCGACCTGATGCCGAAGTGCACATCCTTCGCCCGCCAGGTCAGGCCCCACTCCGCCACCCGGAACGGGTCGGGGCCGTCCCCGAGGATCTCGTTCAGCTCGGGCTGTCCGTACCGGGTCAGACGGACCACGGGGGACAGCCCGGTCTGCGGATGATCTTCGCTCGTCATCCGTGCAAGATGCCACACACCGGCGCCGGACACCATGGTGGGGCTCACACCCGGGCGAATCCCCGGCGGCGTTCGGCATCGGTGACCTCGAACCGCAGGGCGTCGAGTTCGGTCCGCCCGAGGCGGTCGTAGTGCTCGACGACCTCGAGGCCGAACGCCCGCCGCGCCGCGGCGCTGTCGCGGAAGGCCGCCAGCGCCGCCTCGAGCGTCGCCGGCACGGGCGGTGCGTCCGGTGCGCGGTAGGCGTCACCGCGGTGCGCCGGGGGTGGTCGCAGGCCGCCGTCGATGCCGTGGACGATGGCGGCGACGGCGGCGGCCAGCGCCAGGTAGGGGTTGGCGTCCGCTCCCGGCAGCCGGATCTCCAGGTGCAGGCCCGCGCCATGGCCGACCACCCGCACGGCGCAGCCACGGTTGTCCCGGCCCCAGGTGAAGTGGGTGGGGGCGAAGGAGTGCGGAGCAAAGCGCTTGTAGGAGTTGACGGTTGGAGCGTAGAGCGGGGCGAGGCCGGGCAGCGCGTCCAGCAGTCCGGCGATGGCCTGGTGCGCCACCGCCGAGGGTTCGCCGTCGGAGTCCGCGAAGACGGGCCGGCCGGAGCGCCACAGGGACAGATGGAGATGGAGTCCGCTGGCGAGCCCGGTCGCGGGTGCGGCCATGAACGTCGCTGCCAGGCCGTCCTGTTCCGCGATGTCACGCACCGCGTGCTTGAAGACCGGATGGGCGTCCGCCGCCGGCAGCGCATCGCCGTAGGGGAAGGTCACCTCGATCTGGCCCGGGGCGCCCTCGGTCTTGATGGCCTCCACCGGGAGTCCGGCACCCGCCAGCCTGCGGTGCAGGGTCCGCAGAAACCGGCGGGTCGGCGGGTTGTGGTCCAGGGCGTAGTCGAGGTTCTCCTCGGTCACCGGCCGCAGGGCGGCCACCTGTTCCCGGTGGGTCCCCTGGCACAGCAGGAACTCGGTCTCCAGACCCACCTTGGCCCGCAGCCCCAACTCGGCCAGCCGGTCCAGCTGGTGACGCAGCATCCGGCGCGGGGCGACCGGGACCGGCCGCCCGTCGTGGCCAACGGCGTCCACGTGCACCAGGGCGGTGCCCGGCATCCAGGGCAGCACCCGGATGGTGTCCGGGTCTGGCCGGATGACCAGGTCCTGGTATCCGGTGTCCCAGGAGGCCAGCGCGAAGCCGTCCACCGGGGTCATGTCGATGTCACAGGCCAGCACATAGGCGCACAGCTCCGCGCCCTCGGCGGCGACGCGGGCGAGGAAGTGACCGGCGTCGTAGAGCTTGCCCTTGAGCTGTCCTTGAGGGCTCGTCAGCACGGGCAGGACGGTGTCGATCTCGCCGCGCTCGATGTGTTCGCGCAGCTGGTCGAGGCTGAGCCGCCCGGCCGGCCGGGGCGTGGTGTCCGTCATCAGACGATCTCCCCTTCGAGGTTGGCCATCTCCCGGTCGTTGCCGTAGCCGCGGGTCTCGTAGGAGCGCCGTCCCGCCACCCGCCACCAGATGGTCGCCAGCAGGAGCACCGCGGCCAGGGCGACGGGCGCGTAGTTGAAGGTCTCGGCGTTCACCGGGTAGCTCTGGGGGAGCAGGAAGAGCACGGTCACGAAGGCCACCCAGCCGACGGCGATCCCGCCGATCAGCGGGCCCCGGCTGCCCAGGTTCCAGGGGCCGGGCCGGAAGGCGTGGCGGTTGCGGACCCTGAGGTAGATGGGGATGGCATAGGCCGGGGTGATCCCGATGACATTGATCGCGGTGACCGCCCCATAGGCGGTCGGGCTGTAGAGGGAGGGAACGGCCAGCACGGCGGCGACGGCCACCGACAGCCACACCGCGTGGACCGGCGTACGGGTGCGCGAGGAGACCTTGCGCCACAGTGCGGAGCCCGGCAGCGCCCCGTCCCGGGAGAACGCGAACACCATCCGGGAGCAGGCGGCGACCTCGGCGTTGCCGCAGAACAGCTGCGCCACGATCACGATCAGCAGCAGCGCCTTGGCACCGCCCTCGCCGAGCGCGTCGAGGAAGATCTGCGCGGGCGGCACTCCGGACTCCGCGTTCTGGGTGCCCTGGTAGTCCTGGATGGCGAAGGTCAGCCCCGCGAGCAGCACACCGCCGGCGAGCCAGGACCAGGCGATGGCCCGGACGATGCCACGGGCGGCGTTGACCTGGGCGCCGGTGGTCTCCTCCGACAGGTGGGCCGATGCGTCGTAGCCGCTGAAGGTGTACTGGGCCAGCAGCAGTCCGATCAGGATCACATACCAGTGGGCGTTCCAGCCGGTGTCATTGACGAACTTGCCGAAGACGAAGGAAGCCGACTGGTGGTGGGAGGGAACCGCCCACAGCACCCCGACGATCACCGCGACGCCGAGCAGGTGCCACCAGACGCTGATCGAGTTGAAGATGCTGATCAGCCGGACACCGAACATATTGAGCGTCCCGTGCAGGAGCAGGATGCCGAGGTAGATCAGCATGGTCTTGCCCGGGGTGGGCTGGAAACCCCACTGGAGGCTGGCGAAGGCGCCGGCGAACTGCGCGGCCCCGTAGTCGATCCCGGCGATCGCGCCGAGCAGCCCGAGCAGGTTCAGCCAGCCCGTGTACCAGCCCCACTTCTTGGAGCCCAGCTGGTCGGCCATGTAGTACAGCGCGCCGGAGGTGGGATAGGCGCTGGTGACCTCCGCGAGCCCGGCGCCGATGAACATGACCATCACGCCCACCGCGACCCAGCCCCACATCATCACCGCGGGGCCGCCGGTGTTGAGCCCGAAGCCGTACATCGTCATGCAGCCGGAGAGCACCGAGATGACGGAAAAGGAAATGGCGAAGTTCCCGAAGGGGCCCATGCGCCGGGTCAGCACCGGCTGGTAGCCGAGGGTGCGCAGAAACTCGTCGTCCCGCAGAGCATGGGCCCCCTGTCGGGAGCCGCGGGCTTTTCCGATACCCAGAAACACTGAAAACCTCCAAGTACACCAAGGAAAACAAAGGGGCGAGAAGCCGGGAAAGTCGGTCAATCACGCCCTGACTGTCACGTTCATGACAGTTAACCGGGCAAGTCGGGCAGAGCGGCCAGACTCTGGCGCCGGGCCCGGAGGAACTCCGCGGTGGCGAGTTCCGGACGGCCGGGATCATCGCTGAGGCAGGCCCATGGCTGTACGGCGGAATGCTGCCCCAAGGCCAGGAACACCCTGGCCGCATCGGTGAATTGATGGGACACCCAGAGCGCGAAGGCCAGATGGGAGAGGTCCGCCACCGACTGCGCGGCCGCCTCCTCGCCCTGGGCCGGGACGAACCACCCCGAGTACGCCCGCAGCGTTTCGGCGCGGATGGGATCCTCGGCCCACTGGGAGCGCAGCAGCGCATCCGACCGGCCCTGTGCCCGGTACCCGGCCAACTGCCGCCGGTACGACTCCGCGTAGGCGAACAGCGGCAGCACCAGCAGCGCCGAACCGGCCGGAGCCCAGGAGGCCACCCACCGCCCGAAGTCGATCGTCGACGCCTGCATCGCCGCCCCCGTGGCACAGGCGTCGAAGAACTGCAGCATGCGGTGGAACGCCTCACGATTGCACTGGTCGCGCTCCCAGACCCGGGAGAGCAGCCCCCAGGGCCCCGGCGGCAGCATGATCTCCCATGCCCGCAGCCGGTGTTCGGCCCGCTCCTGGCGCTCGTCCAGCGCCGCCAGGGCCAGCAGACACACCCAGGGCACCGGGTCCTCGGGCGCCGCCTCGGCGGCCATCAAGCAGGCCTGCCGCGCCTGCTGCTCCACCTCCGGGGTGCCGGGATGGCGCTGCCGGTGCGCCCGCTGGGCCCGCTGCACCAACACCCGGGCCCACATCACCCGTGCGTCCGCGCTGGCCGGCTCCTCACCCGCCCAGGTCTCCACCGTGGTGGAACCGGCAGCCACCACTCCCAGCACCTGGGTGCGCGCCGTCCGCAACGCCCAGTGATCGCCGGTACGGTCCAGCAGGTCCCGCATGGCCAGCCAGCGCCCCGCCCACACCTCCTCGACGGCGATGCGCAGGGCGTCGTCCAGCCCGGCCGGGTGGTGCACGGGCCGGAAGTCCGGCCCGCCATGGGCCGTGCCCTCGCCGCGCATCACCCGGTTCCGTCGAACAGGGCGGTCCGGTGCGCCGGGCGCAGCGGACACGGCAGGGCGGCCGTAGCGAATGGCAGTAAGGTCACGGATGTTCCTGGGAATGGCGGGAAAATTCGGTAATTGCCGGGCGGACACGATGACTTCACGGCTCCGGTTCGGCAGAGCCTAGCCCCGCCCCGGCCATCGGTCGAATTCTGATCCCCGAGGTGATCAGGTCGTCCCGTTTTCCGGTCGATTGCCTGCCCGGAAGTGCGGCCGGTTTCCGTGCAACCGATGGATGCCGTCTGCAGTCTTATCGTCCATGACAAGTCCACACAACAAGCTCAAAGTCAGACTGGGCGTTCTGCTCGGAGCCGCCGGACTGGCGGTGCCGCTCGCGGTGACGACGGGCGGCACCGCGCAGGCGGCATCGCCCGACCTGGCCCGCAAATGCCCCACCAACAAGGGGCGAATCGCCTGTGTCGACCTGACCCGGCAAATCAGCTGGATACAGGACGGCAAGAGAGTCAAGTACGGCCCGGTGCACATACGTTCCGGCCGTAAGGGACACGCGACGCGTACCGGCCTGAAGCGGATTTACTGGCGCGACAAGAACCATGTCTCGTCGCTCTACCATGTCCGCATGCCCTACAGTCAGTTCTTCGACGGCGGGCAGGCCTTCCACTCCATCAGCGGCAGCGTGTGGTCGCCGCCCGGCTCCCACGGCTGCGTCAACATGCGGGTCAACGACGCCAAGGCGTACTGGAAGCTGCTCCGCACCGGTGACGACGTCTTTGTGTACGGTCGCAAGCCCGGCACCTGACGGCCGTCTGGAAGGGCCGCTCCGCGCGGGCTAGGCTGGGCCGGTGCTCAGTGGGACCGCGCGAAACCCCCGAACCCTCGGCGATCTGACGGCTCACTGGGCCGCCCGGGCGCCGGAGCGTGAGGCCCTCGCCCTCGGGGACCGGCGATGGACGTGGCAGCAACTGCACCTGCGCAGCCGACGGCTCGCCGGCTGGCTGCGCACGGCCGGGGTCGGCCCCGGGGACCGCATCGCCTTTCTGGACCGCAACCATCCGGCCTGCTTCGAGGCGACCTTCGCCGCCGGCGCCATCGGCGCGGCCAACGCCGTGCTGAACTGGCGCCTGGCCGCCGCCGAACTCGCCTATGTCATCGAGGACTCCGGCGCCAGGGTGCTGTTCGTCGGTGCCGGACTGCTCGCCACCGTCCGCCCGGTGCTGACCGGCATCCCCGCCGTCGAACGCGTGGTGGTGGTCGGGGGAGAGGCGGACGAGTACGAGCAGGTGATCGCCGGATCCCCGCCCGCCGAGGACACCACCGCAGCCGCCCCGGACGACACCTGCCTCATCCTCTACACCTCGGGAACCACCGGCTTCCCCAAGGGGGCCAAACTCACCCACGAGGGCCTGCTCCGGCACGGCTCGGCGATGTGCGATACCTTCGCCTTCGGCGACGGGGCCCGCAACCTCGTTGTCCTCCCGCTCTTCCACGTGGGAGGCATCGCCTTCGCCCTCGGCTCACTCCTGACCGGCACCCCCACCGCACTGCTGCGGGAACCCACGCCGCAGGCCCTGTGCGAGGCCATCGCCGACGGAGCCACCCATGCCCTGCTGGTGCCGGCCATGGTGGCGGGCATCGTCCGGTCCGACACGGCGGTGACCGAGGCGTTCGCGCGCCTGCGCCACTGCCTCTACGGAGCCTCCCCGATGCCCCTGCCGATACTGCGGACGGCCCTGGAGCTCTTCCCCCGAGTGAAGTTCACCCAGCTGTACGGCATGACGGAGCTCTCCGGCGCGGTCACCGCCCTGCCCCCCGAGGCCCACCACGACCACCGGCGCCCCGACCGGCTCACCTCCGCGGGACGCCCGCTGCCCGGTGTGGAGGTGCGGGTGGTCGGGCCGGACACCGGGACGGACGTCCCGGCCGGTGCGGCCGGGGAGTTGTGGGTCCGCACCCGGCAGCGCATGAAGGGCTACCTCGGCAAGCCGGAGGCGACGGCCCAGGCCATCGCCGAGGGCGGCTGGCTGCGCACCGGCGATGTGGCCCGGATCGACGACGGGGGCTATGTCTTCATCGAGGACCGGCTCAAGGACGTGATCATCACCGGCGGGGAGAACGTGTACTCGGCCGAGGTCGAGCGGGTACTGGTCGAGCACCCCGCGGTCGCCGAAGCCGCCGTGATCGCAGTGCCGGACGAGACCTGGGGGGAGGCCGTGGCGGCCGTCCTCACCCAGGCCGACGGTGCCCGCATCGACGAGGCGGAACTGCGCTCCTTCTGCCGCGAACGCCTCGCGGGCTTCAAGTGCCCCCGCACCATCACCGTGCTGGACGCACTGCCGCGCAACGCCACCGGCAAGGTCAGCAAGGACACTCTGCGCGCTGCCCACCGGCCCGGGCCCCCGGGCGGCAGGGCCGCAATGGGTGGCCCTTGGCGTCCATGACGGATCCCCCCTCAGTGTCCGCGGGCGAGCCATGCGTCGAGGTGCGGAGCCTCGGCGCCGATCGTGGTGGGGTCCCCGTGCCCGGTGCGGACGACCGTTTCCGGGCACAGCGTCAGCAGCCGGTTCCGGATCGAGTCGATGATCGTCGGGAAGTCGGAGAACGACCGGCCGGTGGCGCCGGGGCCGCCCCGGAAGAGCGTGTCACCGGTGAACACCGTGTCCAGCCCCGGTGCGTACAGACAGACGGCGCCCGGCGCGTGCCCCGGGGTGTGCAGCACCGTCAGCTCCGCCCCGGCCACCCTCAGGACCTGCCCGTCCGACAGCTCCCCGTCGGGTGCGCGCTCCGGATGGGTCTGCCGCCACAGCGACCGGTCGGCCGGGTGCAGCAGGACGGGGGCACCGGTACGGTCCGCGAGGGCCGGGGCGGCGTCGATGTGGTCGTTGTGGGCGTGGGTGCAGACGATGGCGAGCAGGCGGCGGCCGCCCACCGCCGCCGCGATCGCGTCGGCGTCATGGGCCGCGTCGATGACGATCGCCTCGGTGTCGTCCCCGACGATCCAGACGTTGTTGTCGACGTCCCAGACGCCGCCGTCCAGCGCGAAGGTGCCGGAGGTGACCAGGTGGTCGATGCGGGCCGGCATCAGAACGCCACCACCGAGCGGAGCACATCGCCCTCGTGCATCCGCTCGAAGGCCTTCTCCACATCGCCCAGTTCGATGGTTTCGGTGACAAAGGCCGCCAGGTCGAGCCGCCCCTGTTGGTGCAGGTCGATGAGCATGGGGAAGTCCCGCGAGGGCAGGCAGTCGCCGTACCAGGACGACTTCAGTGCACCGCCGCGCCCGAAGACGTCCAGCAGCGGCAGTTCCAGGGTCATCTCGGGGGTGGGCACACCGACCAGGACGACCGTGCCGGCCAGGTCACGGGCGTAGAAGGCCTGCCGGTAGGTCTCCGGGCGGCCCACCGCCTCGATGACCACATCGGCGCCGAAGCCCCCGGTGAGCTCGCGGATGGCCTCGACCGGGTCCGTGGTGCGCGAGTTGACGGTGTGGGTGGCGCCCATCCGCAGGGCGGTCTCCAGCTTGCGGCCGTCGATGTCCACGGCGACGATCCGGGCCGCCCCGGCGAGCCGGGAGCCCGCGATCGCCGCGTCGCCGACCCCGCCGCAGCCGATGACGGCGACCGAGTCACCGCGGCTCACCTGCCCGGTGTTGAGCGCGGCACCGATGCCGGCCATCACCCCGCAGCCGAGCAGCCCGGCCACGGCCGGGGCGACGGTGGGGTCGACCTTGGTGCACTGCCCGGCGGCGACCAGCGTCTTCTCCGCGAACGCGCCGATGCCCAGCGCGGGGCTGAGCTCCGTGCCGTCGGTCAGCGTCATCTTCTGCCGTGCGTTGTGTGTGTCGAAGCAGTACTGCGGACGGCCGCGCAGACAAGCGCGGCACTGTCCGCACACGGCACGCCAGTTGAGGATGACGAAGTCGCCGGGGGCCACCTCGGTCACCCCCTCGCCGACGGCCTCGACCACCCCGGCCGCCTCATGGCCGAGCAGGAACGGGAAGTCGTCGCTGATACCGCCCTGCTTGTAGTGCAGATCGGTGTGGCATACGCCGCATGCCTGCACCTTCACCACGGCCTCGCCGGGCCCCGGGTCCGGCACCACGATCGTTTCCACCCGGACGGGCCGGTTCTTGCCCGGTGCGATGACTCCCCGAACTTCCTGTGCCACAGGACTGCCCCTTTCTTGATCACGTCATGGTCCACTCTCGCACGCCGCCGTCCGCCGTCCAACGGCGTCCGGAGTCTGCCGTACCGTGGTCCGCAGGACCGAGGAGGATCCCATGGACGCCACCATGAAGACCGTGATCGGCGGGGAGCTGGTGGAGCTGCCCGCCACCATCGCCGGTATCCGTTCCGCCCTCGACGAGGACCAGGTACCGGCCTTCGACCGGGAGATCCGGCATCTGCCCAGCACGCAGCTGCCGGCGGCCCTGGTGCGCTGGGCGCTGTCGGCCACCGCGGCCGACCAGGAGGACGAGGAGCTCTTCGACCGGCTCGCCCGGGGCGAGGACATCGGGGCCGTAGCCGCGGGAGCCGCGCGCCCGGAGCCGGCGTGAGCGACTACCGCATCCAGTACGCGCCGCCCGCCGACCAGGCCCTCACCGTGATGGACACCGCCCTGCGGGCCCGCTTCGACCTCGGAATGCGGCAGTTGGCCGACGACCCTCATGGGCACGGTTCCGCGCCCATTGACAAGGAGGACGACCGGCGCGAGGCCACGGTCGCCGATGTCCTCATCCGCTACTACGTCAGCCGGAGCGTTCTGACGATCACGATCGTTCGTGTCGTCTACGTATGACGGCCGGGCGGACCATGCCCGCCCGGCCGCTGTTGAGGCTCGGCTCACACCCCGGCTGTCATGCCTCGACCCAGCCGTGGTTGCCCGCGACACGCACCAGGCGCTGGCGGACGAGCAGGATCTGCTCGGCCGTCATCGTGGGCGCGGCACTGAGGAGCGTTTCGGTGATCTCGTCCAGGAATTCCTTGGTGGACAGCACGTCACAGTCGCCCTCCTCCCCGCCGGAGTGCGCCGGATACCCGGCCACGGACAGCTGTGCGGAGCGCGGCGCGGCCGTGCGGTCGAGGAGACGGACGTTGGAGGCCTTCAGGCCCCTGTCGCCCTCCTCGACCGTGAACTCCACAAAGGTCCCCGGGACGATCAGACGCTTGTCCGCATCCACGTCATTGACATGCATGAAGACATCCTCGCCGCCGGTATCGGGCGCGACGAACCCATAACCACGAAACTCGTCAAAGCGAATTATTTTACCCGTAACCACAGACACTTCCCCACCTGCACCACGTGACATCACGGCCTGATCCCAGGCCCGAGGGGACCATACCCATCATGGGGCGCGCGCACAATCCCCGTGCCGGGACGGGGGCGTTGCGACCGCGTCATCGGTGCACGTCCAGAAGCACCTTTCCCCTGGTCACGCGGGCCGCGATCGCCTCATGGGCGCGGGCCGCCCCGGTCAGCGGGACCACCCGGTCGATGTGCGGGGTGAGCCGGCCCCGTCCGGCGAGGTCGAAGAGGCACTCCGTCGCCCGGGTCAACGTCGGCCGGTCGTCGACCACTTGCTGCATCCACAGCGCGTGCACTCCCAGGGAGCGTTCGGTCAGCTCGGCCATCGACGGCCCGCCGGGTTCCTCGCCACGGTGCCCGAAGTAGACGAGACGGCCGAAGGGGGCCAGGGCGTCGAGGACGGGGCGCAGGTCCGGCCCGCCGAGCGAGTCGAGGTACAGGTCGACTCCGCCCGGCAGCAGCTCGCCCAGCCGGGCGGGACCGTCGGTCACCCGGTCCGCCCCCGAACGCAGCGCGAACTCCCGTTTGGCGGGCGTCGAGGCCATCCCGACGACCGTCGACGCGCCCAGGGCGCGGGCCAGTTGGACCGCCAGATGACCCACGCCGCCCGCCGCGGCGGCCACCGCCACGCTCTCGTCCGGGCGCAGCCGGCCGACGGTGACCAGGGCGGCGTGGGCGGTACAGCCCTGCTCGAGGAGGGCCGCCGCCGTGCGGTCGTCGATGTGGTCCGGGAGCTCCACGGTGTAGGCGTCGCGTACCGCGGCCACCTGTGCGTAGCCGCCGCCCGCCCGCAGCAGCGCGGCCACCCGCCGTCCGTCGCTGCGCCGCCGCCCCACCACCTCGGCGCCCGGGACGGCGGGCAGTGGCGGAGGCAGATAGGCGCCCTCGCGGACGTGCAGATCGGCGTAGTTGACCCCGGCCAGGGTGACGTCGACGAGGGACTCCCCGTCACCCGCCACCGGTTCGGGGATGTCTTCGGCCCGCAGTACCTCGGGGCCTCCGAAGCGGTGCATCACCACGGCTCGCATGACCGGCTCAGCCTCCCAGGTAGTCCTCGGGAGCGGACCCCTCCCGCACGGTGTCCAGCGTGAAGCAGTGCAGTCCGCCGCCGAAGAGCCGGCGGTGCCGGTGGCGGACCGGGACCACGGTGAAGCGGTGCCGCTCCAGGGTGCGGACGAGCTCCGGGCAGGCGGCGTTGACCAGCACGGTGTCCGGGGAGACGGACAGCACGTTCAAGTCGATGTAGCGGCTGGTCAGTACCAGGTCATCGTCGTCGTAGACGGGGAACTGGTTCTCCTCCGGCTCCGGCGGGAAGATCATGTCCCAGGACTGGAGCTGTTTGGGCAGCCGGTCGGCGATCCGCGGGGAGCGCACCAGCAGCAGGCCCGGCCGCAGGGCCAGCACCGTACTGTCGATATGGCTGTCGGCCAGGGAGTCGAGCCGGTGCACCCGCAGCCGTCCGTCGAGGTGGCGTTCCAGCCAGTCGTAGCCGAGGGCGTGGTTGGCCGTGGAGACATTGACGAACACATCCCGTCCCAGGCGCAGGCACTGTGCCCCGTCGATCATCATCTCGATCCCCACGTCGTACGGGGACGGCCGGGGGTCGGCGATGGGCTCCATGAGTTCGCCGGGCGGGCTGCCGGGGGTCGCCTGGGACAGGTCGAAGGAGGCGTCCGTCATCAGCGGGCGGGGCATCACCGTCCAGCGGGCCCCGCGCCGGAAGTACTCGGCGAAGACCGGCTTGAGGAGCTGCGTTTCGAAGTACCGGGCGCGGACCTGGGGCGCGGTCTCGATGATCTCGTCCCCGAGGACGATGCTGTTGTCGCGGACGTTGAGGGCCGGTACGACGGCGGCGGCGAAGGTCGGGGTACGGACCTCCAGCGTGCGGTCGAGCGGTGCGGGCCGGTGCACCGTGACCGACAGGTCGGCGAGGATGCCGGCCATGCCCTCGACGTCCTCGTTGAGCTCGTCTATATAGCGCTGCTTGATCGGGCTGCGCCCCTTGGCGCCGGGGTCCGACGGGCCCGCGCCCGGCGGCAGATGGCGCGGGTAGTACATCTGGCTGTGGGGCATCTCCTCGTGGAAGAAGAGGTCGAAGGACAGCTCCCGCTCGTGGGCGGAGTAGTTCTCGGCGGAACCGAGGACCACTTCGCGCAGCGGTGACCAACTGTCGTAACTGTTGAGGAGCATGGCGCGGCCTTCCGGCTCGGGGGCGTACGGGGGCGTACGGGGGAGTGCTGGGAAGTGGTGTTCAGGACCGGGCGCCGGGGAACAGCTCGGTCAGCGTGCGCTCGATGTGCCGGGCGGAGCCGAGGTCCTCGGCGATCACGCAGGGCACCACGGTGCCGTTCGCGGTGGTGTGGTCGCCGGTGAGGACGGTGCCCGTGCGCGTGGCCGGGTCGAAGGCGAGGCCCGCCGCGGCAAGCCGGTCCACGGCGGCCCGGAAGGACGGCGCGGGCAGGGCGCCGTTCTCCAGCAGGACCCGCTCCGGCCGGCGGGCCTCGCCCACGAGCCGGGCGCCGATGGCGGTGTGCAGATGGGTCGAGCCGGTGAGCCGGCCGTTGACCTCGGTGAAGAAGAGCTCGCCGTCGGGGGTGAGACAGGCGTCCGGGCTCATGGTCCCCCGGTAGCCCATGGCCCGGTAGGCGGTGCACAACCGCCGTGCTTCGCGGACCAGTCGGCGCCGGGTCTCCGGCGGGAGGACGAGGGCGGGCACGATCTCCCCGACGGCCGTGGGGTCCATCAGCATTTCGCCGGTGCCGGACAGGGTGATGGCCTCGTCGCCTATCTCGAACTCCGCGTACACCGGCACCGAGTCGGGGAAGTAGCGTTCGACGACCAGGCGGTGCCCCTGGTGCGGGTGCCCGGCCACATACTCTTCGACGTCCGGCGGTCCGGTCGGGACGAGCACCCGGCGGGCTCCCACCGGGCGGATGCCGGGTTTGGGGCTGAGGATGTCGTTGCCGAGCCCGCCGGCCGCGAACTCCCTTTTGACCATGGCGCAATGGCCCTGGTCGAGCAGGTCCTTGATGGCCTCGGCCGTTTCTTCCGCGGTACCGGCCACGGTGCCCGGGGCGATCGGGGTGCCGGTCCCGGTGGCTATGGCGCGGAAGACGGCCTTGCTGTTGACCAGGGCGGCGCCCCCCTGGGCGTGGAAGCCATGCCCGGGGAGCGCCGCTTCGACGCCCAGGCGCCGGGCGAGACCGGTGACCGCCAGGCCGGCGCAGACCGGCAGCACCCGGTCCACGGCCTGCCCCGCCAGGGCCGCGCGCAGCCGCCCGCGGAGGTCCGGGTCCGCCAGCCGGTCGGGGGACAGGACTCCGGTGCCGAGGCGGCCGGTGCGGGGCACCAGCACGGTCAGGGTGGAGCGGAGGGTGCCGGTGAGGCCGGTGACGTAGTCGGCGTAGTCGTCACCCGGCGTCGTGGGGAGGACGAGGATGTCTCCGTCGCGGGCCCACCACAGCATGCGGTGCGCGGTGCATGCGGCCAACTCCTGGTCCCGCGCGTCCTGGACGGTGAGGTCGCCCGCCATCTCCTCGGTGCGGCTGTTGCCGATGAGCAGGGCCGTCATGCGCTGCCGTCCCGCGCGACGCGGTCGCGGCACGGCACCAGGAAGCTCCGCTCGAAGACCAGCACGACCTCGCCGGTCGATTTGGTGCCGGTGGTGCGGCAGGACACGATGCCCTCGCCGGGCCGGCTCCGCGACGGCCGTTTGGCGAGGATCTCGCTCTCCGAGTAGAGGGTGTCGCCGATGAACACCGGGTGGGGCAGCCGGATGTGGTCCCAGCCGAGGTTGGCCAGCGCCTTGCCGCTGGTGCTGCGGGCGGTCATCCCGCCGACGATGCTGAGAGTCACCAGACTGGAGACCAGCGGGCGCCCCCAGACGGTGGTCGCGCAGTAGGCGCTGTCGATGTGCAGCGGGGCGTCGTTCATGGACAGCATGCTCATCAGCACGTTGTCCATCTCGGTGACGGTCCGGCCGGGGCGGTGCTCGATCACATCGCCGACGGTGAACTCCTCGTAGTGGAAGCCCACCACTTCCCGGTAGCGCTGTGGCCCGATGCGTTCATAGCCGGTCGGCGGCACATCATCTCCCATGGGCGGAATCCTTGGTGTGGGTGCGGTGCGGTCATGGCGCGGAGGTGAGTTCCCGGACGTTGCCGATGAACTCGTCCAGCCGCTCCCGGGAGATGTCGGACCGGATCATGATCCGCAGCCCTGCCTCGCCCTTGGGGACGATGGGGAAGAAGACGGCGGAGCAGTAGAAGCCGCGCCGGTACATCTCCGCGGAGAGCTTGACGGCCGCCGGTGCGTCCCCGACCGTGATGCGCCGCACCGGAAGGCCGTTGCCCGCGAAGGGAGTCGAGTAGGCGCTGTCGAAGCGGGCGATGTTCTCGTGCAGTTGCCGCTGGAGACGGCCGAGTTCGGGGGACCGGTGCAGCGCGGCGGCCGCGAGGGAGGCGCCCACCAGCGGCAGCGACATGTTCTGCGACCAGCCGACCGGACCGGCGTGCCGGTGCAGGAACTCGAACATCGCCCGGCTGCCCAGCATGGCGATGCCCCCGCCGGTGCCGAATCCCTTGCCCAGACTGGAGACGATCACGGTGAGTTCGTTCATCTCCAGCCGGGAGCGGACAAACCCCTCCCCGTGCTCGCCGAGGATCGACAGCGAATGCGAGTCGTCGATATAGAGGAACAGGCCGTAACGGTCCTGGAGTTCACGCAGCCCCTCCAGGGCGGCGGCCCCGCCCATGGAGTACGCGCCGTCGGCGACATAGGTGACGCGGGGGTAGGTGCGGCAGATCTCCTCGAGCCGGTCGAGGTCGTTGTGCGGGCAGGTCAGCACCAGGCTCTCGTCGGCACAGATGGGTTTCACATACGACATGCAGAAGTGGCAGAACCGGTCGAAGACCATCACGCGCGGCCGGCCGTCGGTCAGATGGCCCGAAGCGATGAGCGGGAGGATGCCCGCGGTGAGCGCGGTGCACGAGGCGCCGGGGAGCACATGGGCGCCGAAGAGATCGCCGAGCTCCTCCTCCAACCGGGCCAGCAGCCGGTGCCGGATCCGGGTGGTGGCCACGACCAGCCAGGTGGCCTGGGCCTCCCGCAATGCGTCGATGGCACCCTCGATGATCCGGGGATGGTGATTGAGCCCCAGATAGGCACAGGAGCACATATTGGTGAACTCATGCCCGTCCTGGTCCACCAGCCGGTTGTTGGCGTCCGGGGTGTCGGCCCGGATGCCGATCAGCCCGGCGTCCGCCGCGCCCAGCCAGGCCGGATCGGCGGCCTCGAGCATCTTGGCGCTGTTGCGGTAGCGGTGGGGTCCCGTGATGTCGCCCGGTGGGTTGTCGGTCATCATTCCCTCTCCTGTCCGGCGGCGGTGGAGCGCACGCCGAACTCCTCGATCAGCTTCTGCGATGCCTCAAAGAACGGAAGGCCGACCATCGCACCGTCGACCACGGTGATGTCCCGCCCGTTCCGCAGTCCGGCGTCGACGATCTTCCGCGCCCGCTCCATGGTCTGGTCGTCGGGGGAGAACGCCTCGTTGATGGCGGGCACTTGGCGGGGATGCACCGCGATCTTCCCGCTGAAGCCCAGGTCCTTGGCGAGCGCCGCCTCGTAGCGCAGCGCCCCGTCGTCGAAGACCTCGAACAGGGGCGAGTCCATCACCTCGATGTCCGCCGCGCGCGCACTGTTGACCAGCTTCGCCCGCGCATACCCCAGGGTCTCCCACGACAGACGGGCCCCGGTGGCGAACACATAGTCGGCCGACCCGAAGATCAGCGCCCGCAGCCTGGGCGAGGCGGTCGCGATGGACGCCGCCCGTTCGATGCCCCGGGGCGTCTCCACCACGGCGAAGTACTCCGTCCGCGGGCAGGTGGGGCACAGGATCTGCTCCACGAGCTCGATGTCGCGCCGGGACTCCACCATGGGAACCAGCACCACATCCGGCTTCACCGCGTACTGCCGCAGCGCCAGCAGATCCCGCAGACCGTCCGGCCCGCTGATGGCATTGATGCGTACCGCACAGCGGGCGGCCGAGGCGGAGGGCGCCGAGAAGAACGCCTCGGCCCGGTGCCTGGCCTCCTCCTTGCGCGCAGGCGGTACGGAGTCCTCGAGATCGACCATGGCGATGTCGGCGCCGGAGAGATGGCCACTGGGGTACCGGCCGACGGCGGTGGCGGGAGTGGACAGCAGAGACCGGCAGTACCGCGAGTACTTCATGGGTGTTCTCCGACCGGGGCGTCTCACGGGCATGGCTGCGGCGACGTCCGTGCTGCGCCCCCGCAGCTCCATGCCTACAGCATGCGCGTTGTTCGGGATCGGTTGGTGCGTGCTGAACAACCAACTTCAAACAATCGAGAACGTTCAAAAATTGGCAGTTATCGATACGGTGACTGCACTGAACTGACTGAATATCAGGTGTTGTTGGCCAATCCCCCATGGATAGCGTGCTGATTCACCCAGGGACGGTCACAAGGGGGGGCAGTGGCACGTCGGGAGCGGCCTCTGGACGAGGGGGACAGCCCCCTGTTGCGGTTCGCGGCCGATCTACGGCTGCTCAGGGAGCGGGCCGGCCGCCCGACCTACCGTCAACTGGCCCTGCGCGCCCACTCGTCGGCGGCCAGCCTGTCCACGGCCGCGAGCGGCCGCAAGCTGCCCACCCTGGCGGTGACCAGTGCCTATGTCCGCGCCTGCGGCGGCGACGTCAAGGAGTGGGAGGCTCGCTGGCGGGCCCTGGCCGAAACCCTCGCCACCGGCGGTTCCGGCAGCGGGCACCGGCCGCCGTACCTGGGAACCGCCGCCTATGCGCCCTCGGACACCGACCGCTTCTTCGGCCGGGAACAACTCGTCGAGGAACTGCTGGCACGCCTGCGCCAAGACCGGATCGCCGTCGTCGTCGGCGCCTCCGGCACGGGCAAGACCTCGCTGGTCAACGCCGGGGCGATCGCCCGGCTGCGCACCGAGGACCCCTCAGGCACCATCATCACCTGCACCCCCGGCCCGAACCCTGGGCACACGGTCACCCGCTGTCTCACCCTGCTCGACGGTGCCCGCCGTGCGGGTGGCCCCGAGCCCCTGCTGGTCGTCGACCAGTGGGAAGAGCTCTTCACCCACTGCCACTCCCCGGCCGAGCGCGCCCGATTCCTCGACGCCCTCTGGACCGCCACCCTCCCCGGCGGCCCGTCCTGCCGGATGGTGCTGGCCATCCGCGCCGACGTCCACCACCGCTGCGCGACCCACCCCCTGCTCGCCGCCACCCGGCACAACGACCCGCTCACGGTCGGGCCGATGACCCCCGAACAACTGCACCGGGCGATCACCGAACCCGCCGCCCGGGCTGGCTGCACGGTGGAGGACAGGCTGCTCGCCGTGCTCGTCGCGGGCGCCGCCGGGCAGTCGGGAGCGCTGCCCGTGCTCTCCTCCGTACTGCTCGCCACCTGGCGCTGCGGCGGCAACAACCTGACCTCGGCCGGATTCCACGCCGTCGGGGGCATCGAACAGACGCTGGCCCGGTCCGCCGAGTCCGCCTTCGCGCAGCTCTCCGACGCCCGGCGGCACCGGACGAAGGACGTACTGCTGCGCCTGGTCGAGCCGGACGGCGGCAACTTTGCGCCCCGTGCCGTCGCCCCCGGGGATCTCGACGACGACCCCGATGCCCGGGCCGTGCTGGAACACTTCGCCGATGCCCGGTTACTCACCCTGGACCGCGACCGGGTGACCCTGGCGCACACCGCCGTCCAGCACGCCTGGCCCCGGCTCGCGGAATGGGCCGCGGAGGATCCCGAGGGACTGCGCTGCCACCGGCGGCTGACCGAGGCGACCGGCACCTGGCAGGCGTCGGACCGCGACCCGGCGGTGCTCTACCGGGGCAGCCGCCTCGCCGAGGCGAGGAACCGGGCGGCCGCCCGGGACCGCCGACTGACCACGGGCGAACGGGAGTTCCTGGCCGCGGGCGTGTCCGCGGAGGCGACGCGATTACGCGAGGAGGCGGCCGGTCGCGCCCGGCTCCGGGCCCAACGCCGGCTGATCGCCGTCCTGGCGGCGCTGCTCATGGCACTCTCCCTGCTGGTGGCCCTCGGGGGCTGCCTGGGTGGCACCGCCATGGACCGGGGTCTGCCGCCGTGCCCAGCGGGAACACGGATACCGTGCCCGACCTCACCGAGCCGCTGACCGCACTGGTCCGACGCGGCAGGGAACCCATCGTCACCCAGACGGTGCGCTCCACGGCCGCCGCGGTGATCTCCTATGCGGTGGCACTGACCCTGAGCAAGGAACCCGCGCCGCTGACCGCACCGCTCACGGCGCTGCTGGTGGTCCAGGTGACCCTCTACTCCACCCTCACCACCGGCATCCGCCGGGTGAACTCCGTGGTGGCCGGGGTGCTGATCGCCATCGGCTTCAGCGTGCTGGTGGGACTCACCTGGTGGAGCCTGGGCCTGATCATCTTCGCCTCGCTGGTCATCGGACACTTCGTCCGAGTGGGTGAATTCGTCCCCGAGGTGGCGATCAGCGCCATGCTCGTCCTCGGCGTCACCCGGGTGGCGGAGACCGCCTGGGACCGGGTGCTGGAGACACTGATCGGCGCGGTCGTGGGGCTGCTGTTCAATGTGCTGCTGGTGCCCCCGGTCTGGGTGGAACCGGCCGGCGCCGCCATCGAGGAGCTGGCGCGCCGCATGCGCCGGCTGCTCCAGCACCTCGGTACCACGGTCAGCGGCCACACCCCGGTCGAGGAGGCCGCGGCCAGACTGCACGAGGCGCGCCGCCTGGACCACGACATCGCCGAGGTGGACGCCTCGCTCCGGCAGGCCGAGGACAGCCTCCGGCTCAACCCACGGGTCAAGGAGGGCCTGCTCTCCCGGATCGTGCTGCGCACCGGCCTGGACACCCTGGAGATCTGCGCCGTGGTGCTGCGGGTGATGTGCCGGACGCTCACCGACCTCGCCAAGGAGCGGACGGACGAACCGCTCTTCCCGCCGGATGTGGCGGCCGCCCTCGAGGAGGTCGTCGGGCACCTGGCCCGTGCGGTGGAGAGCTTCGCCGTACTGATCACCACTCAGGTGCGGGCCAATGCCGAAGCGGCCGAGACCCGGCTCGCCGAGGACCTCGCCGTCGGCCGGGCCAGCCGGGACCGGGCCGCCGGCCTGCTGCTCGACCGGGTTCGCGAGCATCCGCGCCAGTGGCAGCTGCATGGCGCACTGCTGGCGGAGGTCGACCGGGTGCTCGCCGAACTGGACATCGAGAAGCGGTCCGAGCGGCTGGGGGAGGAGCTCGACCGCCGCGCCCGTGAACGGCGCAACCGCTTCCCAGTGCTGCACCGGATGGGGCGTCAGGTGCGGAAGGTCCTGCGGTGACAACGGCCCCGAGGGCCGTTGCCACCGCAGGGAGCCACCGCCGGGTCAGCGCCCGGCCGACGGCGCCCGGCCGTGGTGACGGCTGATGTTCTTCTCCAGCAGGGCCAGGCAGTCGGCGACACCCACACTGGCGGGGGTGAACTCCGGCAGCCGGCCGTCGTCCCGCCTGAGCTCGGTCAGTGCCCGGTCCATCGCCGTCTGCGCGGCGAACAGGCACGGCGTGCTGTAGATCGCCACATCCACCCCGAGCCGGCCCAGCTCCGGCAGCGACAGGCGCGGGGACCTGCCGCCCGCGATCTGGTTGAACAACAGCGGCTTGTCACCGATGACATCGCGCACCTTGCGTATCCAGTCGACGCTGCGCACTCCGTCGACCAGCACGACATCGGCCTCGGTCGCCGCCAACGCCTTGGCGCGGCGCAGGATTTCGGCCTCCTCGGTGGCGTCCGTGCGGGCCACGACCACGAGGTCACGCCGTGCGTCGAGCACCAGATTGAGCTTCTCCAGGTACTCCTCCAGCGGAAGCACCTGCTTGCCGTCCACATGCCCGCAACGGCGGGGCCGCCGCTGGTCCTCCAGGATCACCCCGGAGGCGCCGATGGATTCGAGGAGTTGCACCGCGTGGCATGCCGTCTCCGGGTCCACATAGCCGTCGTCGATGTCGACCAGCAGGTGCTGCGCGGGGAAGGCCAGGCGTAACCGCTGGACGAAGGCCACGATGTCCGGCCAGGCGATGAACCCGATGTCCGGCAGCCCGTAGTGGGACGCGGCGAAGCCGAAGCCGGAGACGAACATGCCGTCGTAGTGCCGGGCCGCGACGGAGGCGGAGAACATGTCGAAGACACCGATGAGAGGTGTCGTGCCGTCAGCGGCGATGGCCGCACGTAGCCGATCGGGGTGGTTCACGGTACCCTCCGGGGTGGGTTGCGTGGCGCGCCGTGCCGACCGCTGCCGCCAAGCTCGGGATCGGCCCGGATGCGTCACTGACCAGGGACCCCGGGGGCATGTCAGCCATGACATGCCCCCGGGTTTTCGTTTGGCTGTCGGACTGTGCCGTTCAGATTGTGCCGTTCGGGCTGTGTCCTTCAGACTCTGCCGCGGCTCGCGCGGCCAAGTACCCCAACGGGAGCCCACGTTCACTTGAACTCCTGCCGGTCACTTCCGACCGGACATTAGTCAAGACTTGGTCATGGGGCAATATCGTCCAGGTAAATTCACCTGTACTGCGGCGATTTCGCGCCGTCCGTCAGCCGCGCACCGGCACCGTGCGCGCCAGGGCGGTGACATGGAGCCGGCCGAAGTCGACCAGGTCGTTCAGGGCGATGGTGCGGTGGGTGGTGCCGGCCGGCGGAGTCACTTCCAGATAGGCGGCCTGGTGGGCCTCGGAACCCGTGTGGGTCCAGGCGACCACCGCCTGCGCCGACTCGCCGGGCTTCAGATACACCAGCTTGTTGCCCGGGTCGTCCGCGTACCAGGTGGTGCCCCACACGGTGTCGGTGGGCAGCGGGGCATGGCCGGCGTTCTCCAGCCCGAGCCCCGGGTAGCCGCGCAGCGCGCAGCGATGCCCGGCCGTATTGGTGAACTCCAGAGTGCCGCCCGCGTGGTTCATCCCGCCGCCCAGCCGGTTGAGGAACCCGATGCGCAGCTCGGAGGTGTGGCAGGTGGCGACCGAGGGGGCCGGTGCCTCCTCCGTCGGGGCCGCTTGTGCAAGGCCTCCCGTGGCGGTGGCGGCGAGGGCGATCCCGGCGGCGACGGCGGCGCCGACGCGTCGGGTGACGGTGCTGGTCATGTGGCGCTCCTTTCGGAGGAGTTCCCGGTCCTGGCGGACCGGGAAGACCGGCGGACCTGCCTTATGCGATTGCTTAACGCAGCGTGTCCGTCAGGCCAACAGCCCGTCTACCCAAGGCCGTGCCGGTGAACACACCACGTTTTCCTGCCCGCCGGGCGGTGAACGGCCGGCCGGCGGGCCGGGCCTGCGGTGCCACTGGCCCGAAATGGCCGCTCCCGCCCCGGGGACGCCTGCGCTCGCGGTAGGCTGCCCCGCCCCCTCGGGCAGCACGGCGCAGCACTGCGCACAGCGGCGGGTCATGCCGTACAAGTGGCGCTCAGGCACAAGGAGTTGAAAAGGATTGTCCGGCTTGGCCAGAGGTCTTCAGCAGCTGATGGGGCGATGCCTGCCCCGGGTGTCCGTGGCCCTGGCCGTGGCGGTCGCCGTGTCACTGGTGACGGCGGGGATGCCCGCATCGGCCGTCGCCCGGCACCGGCCGGCCGCGGATGCCACGGCGCTGGCCGACCGGCTGGCGGCGCAGGTCACGGCGGACGGCGCCTGGCGCCATCTGCAGGCCTTCCAGCGGGCCGCCGACGAGCACAACGGACTGCGTGCGGCGGGGACGCCCGGGTACGAGGCGTCCGCCCGCCATGTCATCCGGGAGCTGACGAAGGCCGGGTACCGGGTCCGTCTTCAGCCGTTCTCGTTCTCCGACACCCGGCCGGTGGCCGAGACGGCCCGGCAGCTCACACCGGTGGGGCGCACCCTGCATCCGCTGCTCACCCGCGACAGCACCTCCCTGCCCCAGGGCGGCTGGACCGGCCCGCTGGCCGTGCTGCCCCAGGGCGGTCCGGCGGCGTACGGGTGCCGGAGCGGTGACTACGCGGGCGGTGACTACCGGGGCAAGGCCGTGCTGGTGCGCTACGGCAGCTGCGGCCTGGCGGACAAGCTCGCGTCGGCCGCCGCCGCGGGCGCCGCCGTCCTGCTGATGAACGTCGACCAGCAGCCGGAGCGGATGAACATCCGCTCGGGCGTACGGCCGCCCTCCGCGGCCGTCATCCCCACCGCCAACCTGCCGCGCGGCGAGAGCGAGCGGCTCATCGCGGACGCGGCCCGCGGACCCGTCCGCCTCAGCCTCGATCTGCGCAACAAGGCCATCACCACCAGGACCTTCAATGTGCTGGCCGACACCCCCACCGGGCGCCCGGACCACACGATCGTCCTCGGTGCCCATCTGGACAGTGCGACCGAGGGCCCGGGCATCAACGACAACGGCACCAGCGCGGCCATGGTCCTCGAGACCGCCCTGCGGATCGCCCCGTATGCGAAGGACATCCGCAACCGGGTGCGCTTCGCCTTCTGGGGCGGCGAGGAGGAGGGGCTGCAGGGCTCCACCCACTATGTCTCCCGGCTGACCGAGCGGGAGCGCCGGGAGACCTCGCTGAACCTCAACTTCGAGACCATCGCCTCACCCAACTTCGCGCGCATGGTGTACCACGGGCCCGGTTCCGTGCCGCCCGGCACGGATGTCATCGAGGAGGTCTTCAAGAACCGCTTTGCCAGGCACCGGCTGCCCACCGTGCCCCTGGACTTCGACGGGCGGTCCGACTTCGTCCCGTTCATCGCCGCCGGGATTCCGGCCGGCGGGGGATCGGCGGGCTTCAACCACCTCAAGTCCCCGGAGTGGCAGCGGCTGTTCGGCGGTGAAGCGGGCCGGCTCACCGACCCCTGCTACCACCAGACCTGCGACACCCTGGGCCACCTCAACCGGACCGTCTTCGGACAGTTCGGCGACGCGATGGCCTGGGTCACGGGCCGTTTCGCCGTCGACGTCTCCGATGTCGAGCGGGGGCGGCGCTGAGGGCCGGGGCACCGGTGGATCAGCCGACGTAACGGGCCACTCCGGTTGCCTTGTTGAGCAGATACTCCAGCGGACCGCGGGTGAAGAACCGGGACCAGACGAGCGCCAGCAGCGTGGCGGCCGCAAGAAAGGCGAGCAGCACCCGCGGGGGCGAACCGGGAACCTCCTCGATGCCCAGCGCCCAGATCCCGGTGACATTGAGGACATAGGCGGTCAGTGACATCCTGCCGACCACCGTGACGGGATGTACCAGCCGCCGGAACCGGGTCGTGTCGGTGGCGGTCACACAGAGCGCGAGCACGGCGAGGGCCACCCCGGTGTTGCCCACGATCGACAGCGTGGTCTCGCTGTGCGGGGAGGCCGCCAGCAGCCAGGAGGGCATGTCCCAGTCGGGGGCGCCCGAAGTGTCCGACCACCAGGCCGATCCGGACGGCCCCTGGTCCTGGCCGACGGCGGCCAGCAGCCGCAGGGCCACCCATGAACCCCCATAGCCCACCACCGTCAGCAGCCCGCCGGTGACCGCCAGCCGGGTCCGGACGGCGGCCGAGGAGAGATCCAGCTTCGCCGCGGCCATGCCGGCCAGCACAAAGGGCAGCCAGGTCAGGAGCGGATAACTGCCGGTGAAGAACAGGTCGATGACCCCGCCCGTGCCGCTGACCGCCGCCAGCGGGTCGTGGTTCGCCGCCCGCTCCGCCCAGTTGCCGCTCTCGATCGAGGTGCGCACCACATAGAGCACCTGTGGCAACACCAGGGCGGCGGTGGCCGCAGCCACGGCCAGCGTCCGGGCCCGCAGCCGGTACAGCGGGAGGGCGAGCACGAAATACAGTCCGTAGTAGGCCAGGATCACATCGACCTGGGTGCCCAGCATGGTCAGCGCGGTGCCCAGGGTGAGCAGGACGGCCGAGCGGACCAGCACCCGGGCGACGGCCTGCCGGCCGGCGCGGCCGGTCTTCGGCACCGGGCGGCCCGTCAGCAGGATCAGGGAGAAGCCCGCCAGCAGGGCGAAGAGCGCGGACGCCCGGCCATGGGTGAGCTCCATCAGCCAGCCGGTGACCCCGCCGTCGTCCGGATCCGGGCCGACGTGGGCGGCATACATGCCGAAGACCGCGAGGCCGCGGGCCAGATCGACGCCGACCAGCCGGACCTTCGCCGCGGGGCTCTCCGCGGAAACCGGTAAGGCGGGCGCGGGTGCGTGGCCTGCCGGAGAAACATTGTGCGACATGCCTCCAGCGTTAGCCGGTGGAGGTGGCCAATGGGCGGCTTTTCGCGGAATTTATACGGTCGTTGAGGATCTGACGGACAGTCGGACGGGCGGTCCGGGGCGCTGCTCCCGGCCCGCCCGCATGCCGGGCGTCCCGGTCCCGGTGGTGGAGCGGACGGCCCCGGTGTTGACGCCGAGCGGTCCTGGGGTGTCCCGCGACGGGTGACGATCACCCCGGCGGGAACTGCCGTCGGCTCGCGGTGAAGGATTCGAGGAGGATCGAGCATCCCGTGTCCACCACCTCGGCGGTCACATTCAGCGGCGGCATGAGCCTGACCACGCCGTCGCCCCGGCCCCCGAGTTCGAGGATCAGTCCCCGGCGCAGGGCCTGGGCCTGGACGGCGGAGGCGAGTTCGGAGGCGGGCCGGCCGGTGCCGGGATCCGCCAGCTCGACGCCCCGGACCAGACCGCGGCCCCGGATCTCATGCACCCAGGGGTCGTGGGCCAGCCCGGCGAGCCGGTCCTGGATCTGCTCTCCCCGACGCCGGACATTGCCGAGGACGTCCTCCTCCCGTACGACGCGGATGGCCTCCGTTCCTGCGGCGAAGGCGAGTTGGTTGCCGCGGAAGGTGCCGATGTGGGCGCCGGGTGCCCAGGTGTCCAGTCGGGTGTCGTAGAGGATGAGGGCGACCGGGGTGCCGATGCCGCTGAGGGCTTTGGAGGCGACGATGACGTCCGGTTCGATGCCGTACTGTTCGAAGGCGTACCAGGTGCCGGTGCGTCCGCAGCCGGTCTGTACCTCGTCGACGACCAGGGGGATGCCCAGTTCGCGGGTGAGTGCACGGACGCGGCGCACGAAGTCGGTGCGCGCGGGCACCACCCCGCCCTCGCCCTGCACCAGCTCCAGCAGCACCGCGGCCGGCAGCGGCACCCCGCCGTTGCTGTCGCGCAGCGAATGCTCCAGGACGGCGGCGCAGTTGGTGGTGCAGCTGTCCGGTGTCAGCCCGACCGGGCACCTGCCGCAATAGGAGTACGGGAAGAAGTGGACCCCGGGCATCCCATTGGGCACCGGCCGCCGCTGTGCCAGCAGTCCGCTGAGCGCCATGGCGGCATGGCTGCTGCCGTGGAAGCCGCCCTGGAAGGAGACGATGTCCCCGCGGCCGGTGGCCGTCTTGCACAGCTTGACCGCCGCCTCCACGGCGTTGGCTCCCGTCGGCCCGCAGAAGTGCACCTTCATCCGGTCCCGCAACCCGGCGGGCAGCATGGACAGTTGGGCCTGGAGGAAGGCGTCCTTGGCCGGAGTCGGGAAGTCCAGGCCATGGGTGAGCCGGCCGAGCTGCTCGGACACGGCCCGCACCAGCGCCGGATGGTTGTGGCCCAGGGAGAGGACGCCGGCTCCGGCCAGGAAGTCGATGAAGACATTGCCGTCGACGTCCCGGACGAAGCTGCCGAAGCCCTCCGCCAGCGCGATGGGCAAGTGCCGTGGATAGGTGCGGGCGTTGGACTCCCAGCGCTGCTGCCGGGCGAGGAGCTCGGCCGAGCGGGGGCCGGGCAGCTCGCCGGTGACCTGCGGAGCGGTCCATGCCGCGGGTGGTACGACGGATGTCATCAGGGGTCTCCGAACGGTGAGAGGAAGAGAGTCGGCGGCGGTCAGCAGGGGCGGGACGGAATGCCTCGCCAGCGCGTCCCGCCGGGAAGCCGTTCGCCCTTTATGACCAGGGACAGCGCGTCCACACTGGCCCCGGCTCCGACTTCCGCGTCATAGAGCACGACGGAGCGCATGCCCACCGAGGCGCCCGCGCCGATCCTGGTCCGGGACATCTTCATCACCCGGTCCTCGAAGAGATGGGTCTGCACCGAGGTGAACTCCCCGACCGCGGCGTCGTCCCCGATCTCCACAAGGTCGAACTCGGTGAGATAGGTCGTGGCCAGCCAGACGCGCTTGCCGATGCGGGCACCGAACAGGCGCAGTACGGGGGATACCCAGGGGGAGCCGGTGAGCGGATTCACCAGGGCCGGGACGGCCAGGTTCTCGTACAGGCCGGTGATGAGCTCGGTGCGCCGCACCCAGACGCTCCACAGCGGCTCCACGCGCGGCCGGTAGCGGCCGATCACCAGCCACTTGAGCAGCACGGTGGCCAGCGTGGCGACCACCCCGGTGCCGAGCAGCACGGCCGGGCCGAGCAGGAACAGCGCCGTCGGCGGGGCGTTCTCGGCCAGTCGCAGGGATGCGAACAGCCCGGCCAGGACGCTCAGCGAGCCGATCGTGGTCGGCAGGGTGGCCCGGAAGTACTCGATGGCCAGCCGTGCCGCGATCAGGCGGCGGCTCGGGGCGTAGGTCAGCCTCGCCGGGAACTCCCGGCTGGCCTCGCGGCGCGGCAGGAAGATCGCGGGCGAGCCGAGCCAGGCGGTCTCGGGCTCCATCGGCTTGTCCGGCGCCACCGAGTGCACCCCGAGCAGACTGCCCGCGCCCAGCCGGCAGGAGCCGGGCAGCAGCGCGCCGTTGCCCACGAAGCCGAGCCTGCCGACCTCGGCCGGGGCCAGGGCGATCCGGCCCCGGTGGAAGACCGCCGGGCTCGCCACGACGGCGTCCGCCAGAAAGCTCCGCTCACCGATGACGAGCATGTCGGGGTCGACATGGCCGACGGTCGCCACCTCGGACCAGCGGCCGGTTCGCGCCCCGAGCGAACGCAGGAAGGGCACCACATAGAGGGTGGAGTAGAGCGCGTGGATCAGCGTCCGGCTCAGCGCCAGCGCGCCGTCGGAGATCCATTTGCGGACCCCGAACCTCCCGCGCTGCGGGTGGATCCCGGCCCGCGCGGTGGGCAGCACGGTCCGCTTGACGGCGAACACCGCCAGGCAGGTGGCCAGCACCACCAGGGGCCCGGCCGCCGCCGCGGCGAGGCAGGCCCAGCCAAAGCCGAACCGCCAGGCCGGATACGCCACGAGGCTCGAACCGCCCAGCGCGATCAGCAGGGGCAGCGCCAGGAGCAGCAGCGCACCGGCGGCGTAGCCGGCCAGCACGGGGACGGACCAGGGGCGGTCATCGGCCTGCGCCGTCATGTCCTGCAGCAGGGCGGGCCGGGCTTCCCGGCGCGCGGCGGGCGAGCCCGCCCAGTGCTCGTCCGCCGGTATGACCCGGTCCGCGGGCACCAGCGACTGCTCGCCCACCGAGGCGCGATCGCCGAGTACGGCACCGGGCAGCACCACGGAGTTGGTGCCCACGAAGCATCCGGAGCCGATGCGCACCGGCTCCAGCCGCAGCCGGCCGCCCTCGACCGCGTACGGCGTGAGGCGGGCGCCATAGCCGATGCTCGTCCCCGCGCCGATCTCCACCAGCGACGCCGGCCAGCAGACCGACGACAGATGGCAGTCGCGGCCGATGCGGGCGCCCAGCAGCCGCAGGACGGGCGGCAGCAGGGGCGAGCCGGCCAGCAGCGCGAAGGGGGTGAACGCGAGGATCTTTCCGTACAGCCAGAACCGCAGATAGGTCACGCCCCACAGCGGATAGCGGCCCGGTTTCACCCCGGCCATCAGCAGCCGGCAGCCGAGCACGGGCAGCACCACGGCGCTGACGGCCAGCCAGCCGATGTCCAGCAGCACGAACCGGGAGACCGGCAGGCCGACGAGGAGACCCACCGGGCTGCCGCCGGAAGGCGCGCGCACCGGCAGCTGCCAGGCCCGGCACAGCCGGTACAGCAGCAGCACCGCCGGCAGCCCGGCCAGCATCAACCAGGAGTACAGGGCAGCGAGTTGGGCGATGCCGCAGGTCCACACCCGCAGCGAGGAGTGGCGCAGCGGTGGAGGGAGTGCCGGGGCCCGGGACGGTCCCGGCCGTACGGCGGAGGCCGCCTGGGTCTCGAGGAAGGCCGCCAGCCCGCGGATGGTGGGATGGGCGTAGAGATCCCCTATCGCCACGCTCCGCAGGTCCGGCTGGAGCCGCAGGGCGGACATCAGGCGCGCGGCGGCCATCGAGTGACCGCCCAGATCACAGAAGAAGTCGTCCTCCACGGAGACCTGGTCACCCCCGAGAACGTCCCGCCACACCACGGCCAGCCGCTCCTCCAGCGGGGTGGCGGGGCCGATGTGCGGCCGGGAGCGGCGGGTGAGCGGCGGCGAGTTGGGGGCGGGCAGGGCGGCGCGATCGATCTTGTCGGCGGCCAGCAGCGGAAACTCGGGGAGGATCTCGACGAACGTCGGGATCATATAGGCGGGCAGTCTGCGCTGCAGCCGGGCGCGCAGCCGGTCCCGCAGCTCCTCCCGGGAGCCCTCCGCCGCGCGGTCGGCCAGGGTCACATAGCCGATCAGATCCTGGGCGGCCCCGTCCCGTACCAGCGGTGTGACGACGGCGTTCTCGACCGCGGGGTCCTCACGGATCACCTGTTCGATCTCGGCCGGCTCGATGCGGTAGCCGCGGATCTTCACCTGGGTGTCGACGCGCCCCAGGTACTCGATCTCCCCGCCGGGGGTGAAGCGGCCGCGGTCGCCCGTGCGGTAGACGCGGGGAACCTCGGCGCGGTCGCGTTCCACGGGGTTGGCGATGAACCGTTCCGCCGTGAGGTCGGGCCGGTTCACATAGCCGAGGGCGACCCCGGGCCCGCCGACGCAGATCTCCCCGCTCTCGCCCTCGGCGACCGGACACAGCGCCTCGTCCAGGATGTAGACGCGATAGGTGGGCAGCGGAGTGCCGATGGTGACGGGCCGGTGCGGGAGGAGCTCACCGCAGGTGGCCGTCACGGTCGCCTCCGTCGGACCGTAGGCGTTCAGGATGCGGCGGCCCGGCCGGTGCCAGCGGCGCACCAGGTCCGGTGGGCAGGCCTCGCCGCTGACGAGCAGGCTGCGCAGCGAGGGCACTTCGGCCTCGAGGGTCATCAGCAGGGTGGGGACGCAGCACAGCACCGTGATCGCGTGCTGGATGAGGAACGCGGTGAGCCCGTGTCCCACCCGCCGTCCGTCCGTGGGTCCCGCCACCAGGGTCGCCCCCGCCATCCAGGTCGGCCAGATCTCCTCGATGGCGAAGTCGAAGGCGATCGACAGGCCCTGGTAGACCCGGTCCTCCCGGCCCACCCGGTAGATCGGGGCGACCACCCGCAGGAAGTTGACGATGTTCGTATGCGATACGGCGACGCCCTTGGGCCGTCCGGTGGTGCCGGAGGTGTAGATCACATAGCTCATCCCCGAGGGGTCGACATCGACCTGGGGCCGGACCTCGGGCTGGCGGGCCAGCGGGCTCCGGGCCCGGTCGAGTTCCAGCACGGCACAGGGCAGCCGCTCCGTCCGGCCGCGCAGGGCCGAGGCCGTCACCAGATCGTGCAGCCCGGCGTCCTGGGTGATGAACGCGAGGCGGTCGGCGGGAAACGACGGATCGAGCGGGACATGGACCGCCCCCGCCTTGATCACACCGAGCAGGGCGACATAGATGTCGGCGGAGCGCTCCAGCAGGATCCCCACGGGTGACCCCGCGCCCACCCCGCGCTCCGCGAGCAGATGGGCCAGCCGGTTGGCCCGCCGGTCGAGCTCGGCGTAGCTGAGCCGCTCGTCCTCGCAGACCACCGCGATGGCGTCCGGGTAGCGGTCACAGGTGTGCTCGAAGTACTGGGGCAGCGTGTGCACCAGCGGCGGGTCGGCTGTGGAGGCTCCCGGTGGTGGGCCCGTGTCCGGGGCGGATTCCGCGGGTCTGGCGGGGGGTGTGGTGTCCGGCATGCCTTCTCCTGGTCCGGAGGATGTGCAGGGTCGTGGTGTGTTTCGTCTTTCTGTTCGTCGGGCGCCGGCTGCTGCAGGGGAACGCCCAGGGGGCACGTTTGGTCACTGCGCATGCGTTCCCCAGGGTGAAAGCGGGCCCTGGGGCCGGGCCGCGTACGATCAATGGCCCTGGCCACCAGGAGGTCCCTTCGCCATGTCCAAAGCCGCTGCTGTGCTCGACCGTCAGGCCCTGAACAGGGCCTTCCTCGACCGGCAGCTCCTGCTCCGGCGCCATGAGCTGCCCGCCCTGGCTGCGGTCGAACACCTGGTCGGTCTCCAGGCGCAGGCCCCCACGCCGCCCTACTACGGGCTGTGGACCCGGCTGACCGGCTTTGGGCACCAAGAGCTCGCCCGGGCGCTCACCGACCGGAGCGCGGTGCGCATCGTCCTGATGCGCGGCACCGTCCATCTGGTCAGCGCCCGCGACTGCCGGTCCGTACGGCCCTGGGTGCAGCCTTTCCTGGAGCGCACCCTGAAGACGGGCTTCGGCAAGCAGCTGCACGGCCTGGACCCGGCCGAGGTCGCCGCCGCCGGAGGCGAACTCCTCGCCCGGGAGCCGCTCAGCACCGGCGAGCTGGGCCGCCTGCTCCACGAACGGTGGCCCGAGCACGGCCCCTCCGCCCTGGTCAACGCGGTCCGCGCCCTGCTGCCGCTGGTCCAGACCCCGCCGCGCGGAGTGTGGGGCCACAGCGGACAGACCACCTATGCCCTGGCCGAGGACTGGCTCGGCACTCCCCTGGACCCGGAGCCCGCACCGGACGCCCTGGTCCTGCGCTACCTCGCCGCCTTCGGCCCGGCCACCGTCAAGGACATCCAGACTTGGTCCGGCCTGACCCGGCTGCGCGAGGTGACCCGGCGGCTCGCACCCCGCCTGGTGTCCTTCCGGGACGAGGACGGCAATGAACTGTTCGACCTGCCGGACGCCCCGCGCCCCGGCCCGGACGCCCCGGCGTCGGTGCGGTTCCTGGCCCCCTTCGACAACGCGATCCTCTCCCACGCGGACCGCCGCCGGATCATCAGCGACGAACACCGCCGGGCCATCGCCACCAAGAACGGCCTCATCCCGGGCACCGTCCTGGTGGACGGCTTCGTCCGGGGCGCCTGGCGGATCGAGCGGGACCGCGCCGTCAGCACGCTGCACATCGAGCCCTTCGCCCCGCTGCCGGCCGGCCGGCGCACCGAACTCGGCGAAGAGGGCGAGCGGTTGCTGTCCTTCGCGACCGACGGGGAGGGGACGCACGACATCCGGTTCGCGGGCTAGGAACGCCCGAGCGGCGTCAGCCGCAGCCGGACCTCCAGCTCGTGCTCGCCCGGAACCGTGCCGTGCTCCTCGACCCCGAACACCGCCGCCAGCTCCTCCGCGACCTGGTGCACCGGATCCGCGGCACCGAAGAGACCGGCATCGACCACCCCCGCGAGCGGAACCGGAGCCGCCGCGCCCCGCGCCCGGCGCGCCCGGGTGTCGACAACCGTGGACCACACCAGCGGATGACCCGCACCGGACGGCGCGGACCCCGGTTCCCCGGTCACCACATCGGTGCCCTCCGGGAAGGCGGTCTGCAGGGCGCCGATCACGGCCCCCGCGGCATCCGGGCCGCAGCCCGTCAGATGCACACTGACGTGGTCCGCGCTCTCGGGAGTACTCGCCACCGGTGCTCCTTTGCCGTCATGGGCCACTGCTGGGGCCGGGACCTGCCCCCGACCGTAGGCGAGGGCACCGCACCCGGCACCCCGGGCACGGCCATCCGCGCGACGAGCACTGCCATCGAGGCCGTGGGGGCACCCTGGAAGGTGCGGGGTTACGCCGAACAGCGCAGGCGGACCCGTTCGGCCCTGCCGACCATCGGCCCAATCCTTGATCCTGGTGGCTGGGGCACCGTGGCCGTCGTCCACGAACGCCCACGAAAGAGAGCGGCTCTGTGATCACACGAATTCGCCTGCCGCACCGGCATCTGACGCCACCGGTCCGGCCCGGGCCACCGGGTGAGCCCCCCCAGCGGCCGACCCCGCAGCCCGCGCCCTCCTGGGGACGCTGGGTGCTGGCGCTCGTCCTCATGACCTTTGTGATCATTCTGCTGCTCGCCCGCGGCTTCTCCGGACAGCCCCGCCACCAGGAGTCGTACACCGACTTCGTCGGCAAGGTGACCGCCGGACAGGTACAGACCGTCGACATCAACGACAAGGGAACCGTCACCGGCACCCTCAAGGACGGCACCCAGTTCACCACCCAGATCCCCACCGCCCTGGGCTCCGGCCAACTCGAACAGCAACTGCAGTCCCAGCACGTCCAGATCACCGCCTCCCAGAGCGGCGGCGGCAGCCCCTGGCTGTCGATCCTGCTGGCCTTCCTGCCCCTGCTGCTGCTCGGCGGCTTCTTCCTGTGGAGCGCGCGCCGCGCGGCCAGCTCGCTCACCGGCGGCATCAGCACCATCGGCCGCTCCCGGGCGAAGATCATCGAAGCCGAGCGGCCCACCACCGGCTTCCCGGACATCGCCGGGTACGACGGCGTCAAACAGGAGATCGGCGAGGTCGTCGACTTCCTGCGCAACCCCGGCCGCTACGCCCGGGCCGGCGCCAAGGGACCACGCGGCGTGATCATGGTCGGGCCGCCCGGCACCGGCAAGACGCTCCTCGCCCGCGCCGTCGCCGGAGAAGCGGACGTACCGTTCCTGTCCGTGACCGGCTCGGCCTTCGTCGAGATGTTCGTCGGCGTCGGCGCCTCCCGGGTCCGCGACCTCTTCGACGAGGCACGCAAGCGCGCCCCCTCCATCGTCTTCATCGACGAGATCGACGCCGTCGGCGGCCGCCGGGGCGGCGGCACCCGGCTCGGCGGCAACGACGAGCGCGAGCAGACCCTCAACCAACTCCTCGCCGAAATGGACGGCTTCGACCAGGGCACCGGCATCGTCGTGCTCGCCGCCACCAACCGGCCCGACGCCCTCGACCCCGCCCTGCTGCGCCCCGGCCGCTTCGACCGCCAGGTGACCGTACCCCTGCCCAACCAGGCCGAACGGGCCGCGATCCTGGCCGTCCACGCACGGGGCAAGACCCTCGACCCCGCCGTCGACCTGGACGCCGTCGCCCGTGCCACCCCCGGCTTCTCCGGCGCCGACCTCGCCAACCTCGTCAACGAGGGCGCCATCAACGCCGTACGCGCCGACCGCGCCACCATCACGCCCCTGGACCT
This sequence comes from Streptomyces xingningensis, assembly GCF_054957865.1. Taxonomy (NCBI): domain Bacteria; kingdom Bacillati; phylum Actinomycetota; class Actinomycetes; order Kitasatosporales; family Streptomycetaceae; genus Streptomyces; species Streptomyces xingningensis. The sequence continues at coordinate 157,049 of NZ_JBDJPF010000003.1, read as the reverse complement.
GGACACCGCCCGCGACCGGGTGCTGCTCGGCCGGCGGGAGTCCTCCAACGCACTGCTCCCCGAGGAGCGGCGCTCGGTCGCCGTGCACGAATCCGGGCACGCCCTCGTCGCCGCCCTGTGCGAGCACGCCGACCCGGTCGCCAAGGTCACCATCCTGCCCGCCGGGGTCTCGCTCGGCGTCACCGAGCAACTCCCCGAGGCCGAGCGCCACCTGTACACCGAGGGCTATCTCACCGACCTGCTCGCGGTGCGCCTCGGCGGCCGGGCCGCCGAGCTCGTCGTCTTCGGCGAGGGCTCCACGGGCGCGGCCAACGACCTGGCCGGCGCCACCCAGATCGCCACCCGCATGGTCCGCGAATTCGGGCTCTCCCCGGAGCTGGGCCCCATCGGCTATGCGTCGACCAGCCCGCAGTTCCTCGGCGAGAGCCCGGAGGACCTCATGCGGCGGCCCTACTCGGAGCAGACCCAGCGGATCGTCGACGAGGAGGTCTCCCGGCTCATCCGGCACGCCGAGGACCGGGCCCTGGGCATGCTGAGGGAACACCGCACGGCCCTCGACCGGCTCGCGGACCTGCTCGTCGCCAAGGAGACCGTCGACGGCTCCGTGGTGCTGGACGTGCTCCGCCGCGAACGGTCGTCCTGACCGTCCGCCGTGCCTGCCCGGGTCCTCAGAGCTCCCAGCCGTACATCGGCGAGGTTCTGGGCTCCGGGGCCGCGCCCATGGCCGCGACATCGCGTTCGGCCGTCCCCAGCAGCTGCTCGCCGAGGTCGCGCAGCGCCCGGCCGGCCGCGAACTCGTCGCCGATCGCCGGCACGTCCTTGTCACCGGGGGCCCGGTGGGCCGCGCCACGGCCGGTCAGCGAGGTGGCGCCGAGGTCCAGTACCGCCTGGGCCTTTGTCGTTCCGTCGTCCTCGGAGAGGTCCAGCCGGACCTTCCACTCCGTCGTGTGCTGCATCGTTCACCCCTGCATCCCCGGGCCGGCCGTGCCCGGCCGGCCCGCCTGGCGTACGTGCGCGTCGGGGCCGGGATACACCAGGCTCACCCGGGTGCTGCCGGTCCAGCGCACGTCATAGGGAGGCGTGCCATCGGTGTGGTGGAGACCGACGATCTCGCCGTCCCGCTTGGTGGTGCTGGTGCTCGGACTCTCGACAATGAGGTGATCACCGACATGTGCGTGCATGATCATCGCCGCTTTCCGGGGTCTGTTGGTCTCTGAGTCCATTCTGCGCCCACCGGCCCGCGCGCCGCGCGGGCCGGTGAGGTCTACTGGAAGAGCAGGAGCACGCCCGACGAGGGGAGCGGCCCGTGCCACCGGATGCCACCACCGTTCCCGCCAAGCCGGCCGACATGTTCGACAGAGAGGCCGAGTGGGCCGAACTGGTGCGCTTTGCCCGCGACCCGCGCCCCGGGCCCGCGCTGGGCGTGGTCTCGGGGCGGCGCAGGCAGGGCAAGTCCTTTCTGCTGGAGGCCCTCACCCGGGCCACCGGCGGCTTCTACTTCGATGCCCAGGAAACGGTCGAGGCCGAGTCCCTGCGCCGCCTCGGCGACCGGTTCGCCCAGCACACCGGTGCGGGGCCGCCGCCCCGCTGGACGCGCTGGGAGGACGCCCTCGACGCCCTGCTGACGCTCGGCGACCCGGGCCCGCTGCCGGTGGTGATCGACGACTTCCCCGACCTCGTCCGGCAGAGCCCGGCCCTGCCCTCCGTGCTCCACAACGCCGCCCTCCGGCTGGCCGGCGCACATCCGGAGCACCGGCTGCGCCTGCTCCTCAGCGGCCCGGCCACCTCGGTGATGAACCGGCTCTTCCGCGGTCCCGCCCCCCTGCACGGGCTGGTCGGCCTGGAGCTGGAGGTACGGCCGTTCGACTTCCGCCGCGCCGCCCGGTTCTGGGGCATCGACGATCCGCGCCTGGCCGTCCTGGTGCACTCGGTGGTGGGCGGCACCGCCGCCTACCGGCGTGACTATGTCTGCGATGACGCCCCCGCCGGGCCCGAGGACTTCGACGCCTGGGTGTGCCGGACCGCCCTCAACCCCCGGGTGCCGCTGTTCTGGGAGTCCCGCCGACTGCTCGAGGAGGAGACCGACCACGCCGACCGCGTGCTGTGCCACTCGGCGCTGGCCGCCATCGCCTCCGGCTGCTCCACCCGCGGTGAGATCGCCGCCACCCTGGCGCACCCGCTCACCGGCGTCTCCCGCGCCCTGGCACTGCTCGGGGACGGCGGACTGCTGCGCGCCGAACCCGACGCCTTCCGGCCGGGCCTGACCCGGTACGAGATCACCGAGCCCCTGCTCGCCTTTGAGCACGCCATCACCTGGCCCCACCTCTCCGCCCTGGAGCAGGAGGACACCGCCGCCGTCTGGCGACGGGCCCGGGCCACCTTCGACTCGGCGCTGGCCGCCCCCCACTTCGCCCGCCTCTGCCGGCGCTGGGCCGTGGACCATGCCGCCCCCGCCACCTTCGGCGCCCGCCCCGCCTCGGCCTCCCACGGCGTGCTGGACGACCCGGGGCAGGGCGAAGGCATCGACGCCGAGGTGGTCGTACGCGGCCGGCCGGATGCCCTGCTGTCCGTCGGCCAGGCGCGCTGGGACGCCCCCATGGACGCCGGTGACCTGGCACGGCTCCGCCGCGCACTGGCTCTGCTGGCCGACCGTGGCGAGGACGTCCGGCACACCCGGCCCGCCTGCTACGGCGCCGCCGGGTTCACCCCCGAACTGCGCACGGCCGAGGCGGCGGGCGAGGTGGTCCTGGTCGATCCCGACCGGCTGTACCACGGGGAATGACCGGGGACGGAGAAGTTTACGCCCCGGAAGCCAGGTAGAGATATAGGGCCATGAGTGACGAGAAGGCGGTACAGGCAGCGCAAGTTGCCCGTGATTACTACAACTCCGGTGATGTCGACGGCTTTTACGCATCCGTCTGGGGCGGCGAGGACATCCACACCGGTATCTACGAGGACGGGCACGAGCCGGTCGGCCGGGCGTCCCGGCGGACCGACGAACGGGTGGCCGCCCGGGTGGCCGACCGGCTGGGGCCGGGCCGTACGGTCCTCGACCTTGGCTCGGGCTATGGCGGCGCGGCCCGCCATCTGGCCCGGAACTTCGGCTGCCGGGTGGTCGCGCTCAACATCAGCGAGGTGCAGAACCGGCGGCACCGGGAGCTCAACGCCGAGCACGGGCTCGACGGGCTGATCGAGGTCGTCACCGGCTCCTTCAACGACATCCCCGCGGCGGACGGGCAGTTCGACGTCGTCTGGACCCAGGAGGCCCTCTGCCACAGTGGTGACCGGGCGCTGACGCTGTCCGAGGCGGCCAGGGTGCTCACCCCGGGCGGCCGGCTGGTCTTCACCGACGTCATGGCGGCCGGTGACGCCCGGGCCGACGAACTGCGCCCGCTCTGCGAGCGGTTGAACGTCACGGATCTGGCCACGGCGGACTTCTACCGGGAGCAGCTCGGCCGACTCGGGCTGGAACAGGTGGAATTCGACGACCTGAGCGAGAATCTGCTCACCCACTACATCCGCCTCACGGAGGAACTGGGGCGGCAGGACGCCGAACTCACCGGCGCCATCAGCGAGGAGTATCTGGACCGGCTGCGGATGAATCTTCCGCTGTGGGTCCACGCCTGCCGGAAGGAGCTGCTCGCCTGGGGGATCTTCCACGGCCGCCGGAAGTGACGGCGCCGCCGCTTTGCTGCCGCCGCATCGCCGAGGTCACCGGTCTCCCCGGCCGCCGTCCTGCTGCGCCCCCGCCGTTGAACAACGGTGGTGTGCGAGGGGAGCGTCACTACGCCTGGGACGCGTTTGAACTGTCGCCGTCATCAGGAGGATGGGTTGAACCACCATACAAAAACCGGCCGTTCACACCGGGGCGGCCGGGCCGCCGCAGGCACCCGGCTGCGCACCGCCGTGGCCGCGGTGCTCTGCGCCGCGGTACTGCCCCTGTGGGGAGCCCCGGCGCAGGCCCGGGCGGCGGCGGATCCCACCGCGGCCACGGCCGCGTACCTGGACGGCATCCGCGGCGACCGGGACCGGCTGCGGACCTTCCTGGAAGCCATGCCCAAGGGCGCGGACCTGCACAACCACCTCATCGGCGCGGCCTCCACCGAACTGCTGTTGGGCCTGGCCGCGGAGAACGGCCTGTGCATCGAAGAGGGTTCGCTGCGCGCGGTGCCGGCCCCCTGTGCCACCGGCAGCCGGCCGGCCTCCGACGCCGGCCACGACCGGGAGTTCCGCCGGCAGATCATCCGGGCCTGGTCCATGCAGGACTTCACCCCCGGGCGGGAGTCCGGGCACGATCACTTCTTCGCCGCCTTCGAGAAGTTCGGCGAGGCGGGCGTCGGCCACATGGGCCGGGTGCTGAGCGAGGTGGCCGACAAGGCCGCGGACCAGCACCAGTTCGCCCTGGAGACCATGGTCAGCCCTGCCCCGGCCGGGCTGGCCGAACTCGTCCGCAGGACCGGCTACGACGACAACCCGGCTCGGCTCCGGGCGAAGCTGCTGGCCGGCGGTGAGTTCGGCCGGCTGGTGGCCCAGGCGAGCGGGCAGACCGACCGGGAGATGGCGGAGTTCCGCACCGCGTCGCGCTGTGCCACCGCGGCACCGCACGCCGGCTGTGCACTGCCCATCCGCTTCATCACCCAGGTGGAACGCTCGGCCGATCCCGCCCAGGTCTTCGCCGAGCTGCTGCTCGGCTTCGAACTGGCCCGGCGGGACGGGCGTTTCGTCTCCGTCAACCTGGTGGCGCCCGAGGACGGACCGGTGGCACTCAAGGACTACAACCTCCATATGCGGATGCTGGACTACCTGCACACGCGGTATCCGCAGACGCACATCACCCTGCACGCCGGTGAGCTCGCGCCCGGTCTGGTCAAGCCCGAGGACCTGCGCTTCCACATCCGCCAGGCGGTGCTCACCGGTCACGCCGAACGGATCGGCCATGGCGTGGACGCGCGCTGGGAGGACGACCCGGAGGCCCTGCAGCAGACGCTGGCCGAACGGCGGGTGCTGGTGGAGGTGCCACTGACCAGCAACGCCCAGATCCTGGGCGTCTCCGGCAGCGAACACCCCTTCACCTTCTACCGGAAGCACCATGTCCCCGTCGCCCTCGCCACCGACGACGAGGGCGTCTCCCGGACCGACATCACCGCCGAGTACCAGCGGGCCACCACGACCTACGGCCTCGACTACCCCACGCTCAAGGAACTGGCCCGCACCTCCGTCGAGTACACCTTCCTGCCCGGCCGGAGCCTATGGAAGAACCGGGCCGGCTTCACGGTCGTCCCCGAGTGCGCGGATGACCGCCCGGGCGCCGCGCACCCCTCCGCACGGTGCGCCCGGTTGCTGGCGGCGAGCCCCAAGGCGGCTGCCCAATGGCGGCAGGAGGGAGCCTTCGGGTCCTTTGAACACAGGATCTCGAGGGGGCGGAAGTAGGGCTCAGCCGGCCACCCGCAGCAGCAGTTTTCCGGTGCTCTGCCGGCTGCCCATCAGCCGGTGCGCCCCGGCCGCGTCGGCGAGCGGGAACTCGGCCGTGACGGGCAGCCGCACCGTGCCGTCGGCCACCGTGCCGAACGCCCGCCCGGCGAGTTCGCGCAGCTCGCCGGGTGCGGTGCGGGCCAGCGAGAGGATGGAGAGCCCGCCGACCGAGCGGCCCGTCGGATACAGCTCGTCCTGGCCCACCCGCCAGGGCTCCTCGGAACTGGCGTTGCCGAAGGACACCAGGCGGCCGAAGGGGGCCAGCGAGTCCAGACCCTCGCGGAGGGCGGCGCCGCCGACGGGATCGAGGGCGAGGTCCACACCCCGTCCGCCGGTCGCCCGGCGCACCTCCCCGGCGAAGCCGGAGGAGCCGGTGAACACCTCGTCATAGCCGTGCTCGAGCGCATACCCGGCCTTCGCGGGCGAGGACACCACGCCATACACCGCACCCGCCCCGGCCGCCTTCGCCAGCTGTCCGGCGACCGTGCCGATGCCGCCCGCCGCGCCCTGCACCAGGACGGTCTCGCCCGCCCGCAACCGGCCCACCTCGTGCAGCAGGGCGTGCGCGGTGGGCAGCACGGTCGGCAGGGTGGCCGCGGTGCGCAGGCCCACGCCCGGGGGAAGCGGGAAGACGGCCACCGCGTCGGCGACGACGACCTCCGCGTAGGAGCCGGCCGAGGTGAAGGCGGCGACCTGCTGCCCGGGACGGAGCCCCGTCACTCCCGGGCCGACCGCGCGGATGTGGCCGGATGCCTCCAGGCCCGGCCGGAAGGGCAGGGACGGGACCCGGTAGCCCACGGTGCGCGCCTTGAGGTCGGCGAAGTTCACACCGGCGTAGGCGACTTCGATGCTCACCTGGCCCGGGCCCGGCTCGGGAACCTCGGTCTCCACGACTTCCAGGACCTCGGGACCGCCGTACTCCCGGAATTCGATCGCGCGCATGACGTACCCACCCCTCGCTCAAGTGTTCAATGAAAAGCGAACATCGTGACTGTATGATTTTGATCGAACACTTGGCAAGGGAGGCGAGGACATGACCGACCACTGCGGCCACCGCACCGCACCGGTGCACACCCACCCCGCAGAGGTGACCGTCCAGGCCGCGCTCGCGGCGCTCGCCGATCCGGTGCGGCTGCTGCTGGTCAGGGAGCTGGCCGCCGGCGCCGACTGGTCGCGCTCCTGCGGAAGCTTCGACGTGCCGGTCGGCAAGGCCGCCCTCAGCCACCACTTCACCGTGCTGCGCTCGGCAGGCCTGGTCGAGCAGCGGGACCAGGGCGCCAGACGCGTCAACCGGCTGCGGAGCGCGGAGTTCGACGCCCGCTTCCCGGGGCTGCTCGCGCTCGTCCTGCGCGAGGAGCGCTGACCGGTCAGCCGCCGGGGCGCGCCCAGTCCACCACCAGCCGGCCGTCCTCCCGCGCCGGCACCGCGGTGCCGAGTGCCGCGCAGGCGTGGTGGAACCGGTGCCGGATCCACCTCCGGTCGTCACCGCGGGCCACCGTGGTGCGGCAGTGGTCCAGATACAGCGGCACCGCCTCCAGCCGCACCGGCGAAGGCCCGTCAAAGGCGACCAGGAACAGCAGCCCCAGGTCATTGCGCAGCCGGGGATCGACCGCATAGTCGTCGACGAAGTCGCCCATGTCATAGAGGATCCGGTCGGCCACTCCATGGAAGACATGCGCGGAGTGCCCGGCGACCAGCGTCGCTCCCGCCGCGCGCAGCGCCGCCGCCGACTCCCGGACGTGCCGCGGCGGCCGGACGGTCATATTGGGCCCCCAATGCGGGGTGACCAGCACCGCATCGGCCGCCTCGGTCGCGCGTGCCACCGTGGCGGGCAGCCAGCCGGGCATGCCCCGGCGGAGGTCCGCGAAGGCCACCCCGGGGCGGTCCGCACCCGCCGCGAAGTCCTCCGGATGATCGGTCGCACCGACCACGGCCAGCCGGAGCCCACCCGCCTCCAGCACCGCGAACTCCCGGGCGGCGGCCGCGTCCCGGCCCGCGCCGACCACCCGGACACCGGCCTCGGGCAGCAGCGCGAGGGTGTCCGCCAGGGCGTCGAAGCCGAAGTCCAGGGCGTGGTTGTTGGCCAGCGTCACACAGTCCACGCCCAGTTCCGCCAGCACCGCGGCGGCCGCCGGCGGGGCACGGAAGAAGAACGGTTTGCCCGGGGCGGGCCAGGGCTCGCCCCGGCCGGAGACACAGCACTCCAGGTTGAGGACGAACAGATCGGCACCCGCGAGGAGTTCGAGGAGCTCGTCACACAGCAGTACCTCCGGCCCGGGTGCCTCCTCGAGCCGCTCGGCGACCCCGCGCCCCAGCATGGTGTCCCCGGCCAGGGCCACCGTGACCGTCATCGCCCGGTACGCCTCCGTCCGTCTCGCTGTCTCAAGTATGGAGGCCACCGCCGCCCGGGGCATGCGCGCAGCCACGGAGGTATAACGGAAGGGGTGACCTGTCCCGCCAAGGAGGGACACCATGAAGCACGATCTCGGAACGCGGCCCCCCGGTTATCTGCCGATCGAGGACCACGGGATCATCGGCGACCTGCACACCGTCGCGCTCGTGGGGGTCGACGGCACGATCGACTGGTGCTGCCTGCCGCGCTTCGACTCACCCGCCGTCTTCGGCTCCCTGCTCGACGCCCGGCGCGGCGGCTCCTTCACCATGACGGTCCGCGAGGTCGAGCGCACCAAGCAGATGTACATGCCGGACTCCAATGTCCTTCTGACCCGCTTCCTGTCCGAGCACTCCGTCGCCGAGCTGTATGACTTCATGGTCCCGGACAGCTCCGCCTGCCCGTCCTCGGGCACCCGGCGGATCGTCCGCCAGATGCGCGTGCTGCGCGGCCGGGCCACCGTCGATGTGCACTGCCGCCCCGCCTTCGACTACGGCCGCGTCCCGCACACGGTGACCGTCGTCCCGGAGGCCGGAGCCCTCTTCGAGAGCCCGGCCGGATCGCTGGCCCTGTGCTCGTCCGCACCGCTGTACGCCGAAGGCGGGGCCGCGCACACCACCGTCACCCTCGAGCCCGGCGAGACGCTGGAGCTCGCCGCCCAGTGGGGCGGTACGCTCCGGCGCATCGGCGGCCCGGAGGCGTCGCGGCTGCTGGACAGCACCCTCCAGTACTGGGACGGCTGGCTGCGCCAGTCCGACTACCACGGCCGGTACCGGGAGACGGTCGAACGCTCCGCACTCGTCCTCAAGCTCCTCGTCCACCAGCCCACCGGCGCCCTGGTCGCGGCACCGACGACCTCACTGCCCGAGTCCATCGGCGGCAGCCGCAACTGGGACTACCGCTACACCTGGATCCGCGATGCCGCCTTCACGCTCTACGCGCTGATGCGGCTGGGCTTCACCGAGGAGGCCGCGGCCTTCATCGACTGGCTCCACCAGCGCTGCGTCGAGGTGCCGCCGGGCGCCGGACTCCAGGTGCTGTACGGCATCGACGGGCGGGCCGAGCTGCCGGAGACGGTGCTCGACCACCTCGAGGGCTATCGCGGCGCCCGCCCGGTGCGGATCGGCAATGCCGCCGCGCTGCAGACCCAACTCGACATCCACGGCGAGCTGATGGACTCCGTCTACCTCTACAACAAGCACGGCGAGCCCATCTCCTATGAGCTGTGGGAGGCCCTGACCCGGCAGCTCGAATGGCTCGAGAAACACTGGGAGGAACCGGACGACGGCATCTGGGAGACCCGTGGCGGCAGGCAACGCTTCACCTACTCCGCCCTGATGACCTGGGTCGCGTTCGAGCGGGCGCTGCGCATCGCCCAGCACCGGGGAATGCCCGCTCCCGTCGAGCGGTGGCGGGACGCGGCCGCCGAGGCATACCGCTATGTGCAGGACCGGTGCTATGCGCCGGAGCTCGGCGCCTACTGCCAGAGCGCGGACACCCCCACGCTGGACGCCTCCTTGCTGGTGATGCCGCTGGTGAAGTTCGCCGGGCCCAAGGACCCGCGGTTCCTGTCCACCCTGCGCAGGATCGAGGAACACCTGGTCAGCGACAGCCTGGTGCACCGCTACCCGGCCGACGGCGGCGATGGGCTGGCCGGCCGGGAGGGCACGTTCAACCTGTGCTCCTTCTGGTACGTGGAGGCCCTCGCCCGGGCGGGCCGGGTGGGGGAGGCACGCTATGTCTTCGAGAAAATGATCACTCATGCCAACCATCTCGGCCTCTACGCCGAGGAGATCGGCCCGGCGGGCGAGGCCCGGGGCAACTTCCCGCAGGCCTTCACCCACCTGGCGCTGATCAGCGCCGCCACCAACCTCGACCGTGCCATCGGCGACCGCCGCGGCACCATCGCCCGGCACTGCCGGGGCGGTTGACGGCCGCGCACCTCACCGCCTGCCGCACAGTGCGTCTTTGGTGCCGGCAACCCCTCTTGTTCATGGTGGTGCCGGCACTACCATGAACCGATCCGGTGAGGATGGAGCAGAATCGAAGGATGATCTCCGCTACCGACCATGACCGTGCCGTCACCGTTTCCGCCGTCTCCGCCATCGCCGCGGCCGACGCCGCGGCCGCGGACCTGACCGGCCGCCTCGCCGCGCGCACGGTGGACGCCATCACCGAGGCCGGATTCCCCCGGCACTTCGTCCCCCGGCGCTGGGGTGGCGACGAGGGCGGCTTCACCGAACTCTTCGACTCCATAGCCGAGTTGGCGGAGAGCTGCACCTCCACCGGCTGGTGCGCGATGCTGTGGGCCTGGCACGGCAGGCTCGCCGCGGCGCTGCCGGAGGAGGGGCAGCGCGAGCTGTGGGGCAAGACGCCGGACGCCAGGATCTCGTCCGCGATCATGCCGCCCACCGGAACGGCCGAGCCGGTCCCCGGCGGCCGGCGGGTCAGCGGCACCTGGCGCTTCGCCAGCGGAGTGGAGCACGCCGACTGGCTGCTGGTGGCCACCCCCGACCCGCACGGGAGCGCGGGTCCGCTGGTCTTCGCCGTACCGCGCGGCGAGGTCGGGATCACGAACTCCTGGAACGCCGTGGGCCTGCGGGGCACCGGCAGCCATGATGTCGTCCTCGATGCGGTGCGGGTGCCGGAGCACCGCTGCTTCGCCCTGGCCGACCTGGTGCGCGGCGACCCGGCCCCCGGCCGGGCCCGGTGCCACGCGGTGCCCCCCGAGCTGGGCGCCGGGCTGCTGCTCTGTGCCCCGGCGCTCGGCGCCGCCCGGCATGCGCTGGCCGTCTGGACCGGTGCGGTCGCCGGCCGGGCCGTGGGCGGCCCGGCCGCAGTCGCGGCCCCCGTCTGGGAGGCACTGGCCCGCTCGGCCACGGAACTGGACGCCGCCGGGCTGTTGCTGCGGGAGGCCGCCCGGCGCGCCGACCACGACCCGGTGACCGCCGCGGCCGTCGCCCGCGCCCGGCGCGATGCGGCCGTCGCCGCCGAGTCGGTGACCGCCGCGGTCGAGCGGCTGTTCAGAACCGGCGGGTCGCACGCGGGCGATGCCTCGGGCGGACTCCAGCGGGCCTGGCGGGATGTGCACACCGTCACCTCGCACGCCGCGCTGCGGCTGGGCCCGGCGGCGGAGGCCTATGGCGCCGCCGTGACCACGCGCTGAACGAGTGATTCACCGGACGCACGGACACCCGGAGGGTGATCCCGGGAAAGGGGAAGAACCGTGACCACCCTGGGCCTCCCCGATCCCGTCCGCGCCTGTCTGTTCGACCTCGATGGCGTGCTCACCCAAACGGCGACCGTGCACGCCGCGGCCTGGAAGGAGACGTTCGACGCCTTTCTCGCCCAGCGCGACGGGCCGGGCTTCCGGCCGTTCGACCCCGTCGCCGACTACGACGCCTATGTCGACGGGATGCCCCGGGCCGACGGGGTGCGCTCCTTCCTCGCCTCCCGCGGCATCCGCCTTCCCGAAGGGGGCGACGACGACCCGCCCGACGCCGACACCGTGCACGGCATCGGCAACCGCAAGAACGCCCTGGTGCTGGAGAAGATCAAGGAACTGGGGGTGGCGGCCTTTCCCGGCTCCGTCCGCTATGTCGAGGCGGTACGGGCCGCGGGCCTGCGGCGCGCCGTGGTCTCCTCCAGCGCCAACTGCCGTGAGGTCCTGACCGCGGCGGGCATCGCCGACCTCTTCGAGGTGCGGATCGACGGAGTGGTCGCCAAGGAACAGCACCTGCCGGGCAAGCCGCACCCGGACACCTTCCTCGCCGCCGCCCGCGCGCTGGGGGTCACCCCCGGCCAGGCCGCCGTCTTCGAGGACGCCCTGGCCGGGATGGAGGCCGGCCGGTCCGGGAACTTCGGCTTCGTCATCGGCGTCGACCGGGTGGGCCAGGCCGACGCACTGCGCGAGCACGGTGCGGACGTCGTGGTACGGGACCTCGCCGAACTGTTGGGAGACGCGAAGTGATCACTCATCCGGCCTATCTGGTCGACCCCTGGGGCCTGCGCGAGACCGAACTCAACCTTGATGTGCTCTCCCAGAGCGAGTCGGTCTTCGCCCTCTCCAACGGCCACGTCGGCTGGCGCGGCAACCTCGACGAGGGTGAGCCGCACGGCCTGCCCGGCACCTACCTCAACGGCGTCTTCGAGTTCCGCGCACTGCCGTACGCGGAGGCCGGCTACGGCTACCCGGAATCCGGCCAGACCATCATCAACGTCACCAACGGCAAACTGATCCGGCTCCTGATCGACGACGAGCCCTTCGACCTGCGCTACGGCAAGCTGCACCGGCACGAGCGGGTGCTGGACTTCCGCACCGGCCTGCTGCACCGCACGGCCGAGTGGACCTCGCCGAGCGGCCGCAGCGTACGGGTCAGGTCGACGCGGCTGGTCTCCTTCACCCAGCGCGCGGTGGCGGCCGTCGCCTACGAGGTGGAGCCGCTCGACGGGGACGTACGGATCGTCATCCAGTCGGAACTGGTCGCCAATGAGCAGCTGCCCGAGACCATGGGCGACCCCCGGACGTCCGCCGCGCTCAAGGACCCGCTGGCCTCCGAGCAGCACGCCGCCCTCGGCACCCGGATCCGGCTGCTGCACCGCACCGCCCGCAGCGGCCTGAAGGTCGCCGTGTCGGCCGACCACGTCGTGGACGGCCCGGAGAAGACCGATGTCTCCGCCGAGTCCAGCGAGCACCTCAGCAGGCTCACCGTCACCACCAGGCTGGGGTCCGGACAGCGGCTGCGGATGGAGAAGTTCGTCGCGCACGGCTGGTCCGCCGCCCGCTCCGTGTCCGCCGTGCACGACCAGGTGGACGCCGCCCTCGCGGGTGCCCGGAGCACCGGCTGGGCGGGGCTGCTCGCCGAACAGCGCCAGTTCCTGGACGACTTCTGGGCCCGCGCCGACGTCGAGGTCGACGGCGACGCGGAGATCCAGCAGGCGGTGCGCTTCGCGCTGTTCCATGTCCTGCAGGCCGGAGCCCGTGGCGAGGCGCGGGCCCTGCCCGCCAAGGGACTCACCGGCCCCGGCTATGACGGGCACTGCTTCTGGGACACCGAGACCTTCGTCCTGCCCGTGCTCACCTACACCGCCCCGCAGGCGGTGGAACAGGCCCTGCGCTGGCGCCACAGCACCCTGCCGGCCGCCCAGGAACGCGCCCGCCAACTGGGCTTCCAGGGCGCCGCCTTCCCCTGGCGGACCATCAACGGCGATGAATGCTCGGCCTATTGGCCCGCGGGCACGGCCGCCTTCCATGTCAACGCCGACATTGCCGACGCCGTGGTGCGCTACACCGCCGCCACCGACGACGAGGCCTTCGAGCAGGAGGTCGGACTGCCACTGCTGGTGGAGACCGCCCGGCTCTGGCGCTCCCTGGGCCACCACGACCACCACGGCGACTTCCACATCGACGGCGTCACCGGACCCGACGAATACAGCGCCATCTCGGACGACAACCTCTACACCAACCTGATGGCCCAGAACAATCTGCGGGCGGCCGCGGCGGCCGCCGAACGCCACCCGGACGCGGCGAGCGCCCTGGGGGTGGACGACGAGGAGACCGCCGCCTGGCGCGACGCCGCACTGCGCATGACACTGCCCTACAACGCCGAACTCGGCGTCCATGAACAGTCCACCGGCTTCACCGGGCACCAGGTGTGGGACTTCGCCGGGACCAAGGACGACCAGTACCCCCTGATGCTGAACTTCCCCTACTTCGACCTCTACCGCAAACAGGTCATCAAACAGGCCGACCTGGTGCTCGCCATGGTGCTGCGCGGCGACGCCTTCACCCAGGAGCAGAAGGCCCGCAACTTCGCCTACTACGAACAGCTGACGGTCCGTGACTCCTCGCTGTCCGCCTGCAGCCAGGCCACCATGGCCGCCGAGGTCGGACACATGCGGCTGGCCTACGACTACCTGGGCGAAGCGGCCATGATGGACCTCTTCGACCTGGAGGGCAACACCCGCGACGGCATCCACATCGCTTCCCTGGCCGGCACCTGGTTCGCGCTCGTCATGGGGTTCGGCGGCATGCGTGACCACGGCGGCGGGGTGCTCGCCTTCGCCCCCCGGCTCCCGGAGCAACTGGGCCGGCTGGCCTTCACCGTGCAGATCAGGGAGCGGCGGCTGCGGGTGGAGATCACCGGCACCACCGCGACCTACACCCTGCTCGAGGGCGAGGCCCTGGACATCCGGCACTGCGGCGAGCCGCTCACCGTGACGCCCGGGTCGCCGGAATCCCGCCAGGTGCCGGCCCTGGTCACCGGCCCCGCACCGGAACAGCCTCCCGGCTGCTGCCCGGCCCACCGCCGGGCCGCCGCCCACATCGAGCCGGAAGCGGCGGCGCCACCGCAGCACTGAGCCTGCCGCTGCGGTGATCCTTCATGTCCCGGGATGGCCCGGAGCGGCCCCGTAACGGCGCTCGCGGTGGGCATAGACGGCCACTGCCTGCCACAGGTCGCGGCGGTCGGCCTCGGGCCAGTGGGCGTCCGTGAAGTGGAGTTCGGCGTAAGCGATCTGCCAGAGGAGGAAGTTGGAGATCCGGCGCTCGCCGCCGGTGCGCCAGAGCAGGTCGACATCGGGCAGGTCCGGGTGGAGCAGATAGCGGGAGAGGAGTCGCTCGGACACCCGGGCCGGGTTGAGGTGCCCGGCCACGGCGGCGCGGGCGAGCGCACCCGCCGCCCGGGCGAGTTCGCTGCGGCCCCCGTAGTTGGCGCACACGGTGAGGGTCAGCCCGGTGTGGTGCGCGGTGGCGATTTCCTGTCGCTGCAGTGCGTCGAAGAGCTCCAGGGGCAGTCCGGCGGGTTCGCCCGCCCAGCGGACGCGGATGCCCAGGCTGACGATGTCCGCCTCGTCCATGAGCTCGCCCAGCACCTCGTGCAGGGCGATGAGTTCCTCGACGGGGCGCCTCCAGTTCTCGGTGGAGAAGGCGTACACGGTCAGATGGGGCAGCCCGATTTCCACCGCTCCATGGATCACATCGCGCAGGGCCGCCGCGCCCGCGCGATGGCCCTCCTGGCGGGGGAGGCCGCGCTCCGTGGCCCACCGGCCGTTGCCGTCCATGATGACCGCGACATGCCGTGGCAGCCGGCCGGGCGGCAGCGCCGGTGGGCGGACGCCGGACGGATGCGGCGGGGGCCGGTACGGACCGGGCGGGATGACCTGCACCGTGCGGGCCTCCTGGCGGGGGACCGGCTGGGGAACCGACAGCGGGGACAGCCGCCAGGCGAGAGCCGATTTCGCGCGGGCCGGCAGCAGAACGCGCCAGCGGGAGTGCCGGCGAAGCCGCGGCTTGCGGCGCAGCAGGCGCGGCCCGGAGCCGAGCGCGACCCGCAGCCGCAGGCGGTGCAGGTCGGTCACCGCGTCCACGATGACGACCAGGGCGGGCGGCAGGCCCAGGGCCAGCTCGGGCTGGTCCAGCCAGCGCCGGGCCAGCTCCCCCAGATGCCCGAGCAGGGCGGCCACGGCCGGCGTCCAGCGCGCTTCGGCCAGATCCGTGACGGTGACGCCATGACGCCTCAACTCCTCGGTGGGAAAGCCGACCTGACCTCGGGCGGCGTCCGCACTGAGGTCCTCCAGCGCGTCGATGAGAAAGACCGCGTCGACCCACTGCCGCACGGCCTGGTGGTGCCGCACCCGCAGCGGCACCTGCAACCCGGCGCTGCCCAGCGCCAGCAGGCCCTGGAGTGCGAAGGAGGAGGTGAAGAGCCGCCCGGCGTGGGCGCTCCACCGCTGCCAGTCGGTGGGCAGTCCTCCCCGGGCCTCGCTGCGCAGTGCCAGGAACGCCACCCGCAGGTCGCCGGGTTCGAGGTGCCATGCCTGCACGGCGTGGATCAGCGCCCGGCGTACCGGGTCGCCGCTGGTGCCCCGCTGGAGCTCGGTCTCGAAGGCGGTGGTCCAGGCGTCCAGCCGGGCGGCCCGGTCGTCCCGGGGGCCGGTCGCGGTGTCGGTCAGGTCGTCGACCGTCCGTCCGGCCGCGTACAGGGCCCAGGCCGCCGGGCGCAGCGCCGGGGCGATCAGCTGGGTGATCGCGTAGTCGGTGGATCCGGTCTGCCGGACGATCCGTCGGCAGACCCGGTAGGCGGCGCTCAGGTCGGCGTCGTGAATGCCTGCCTTGGCGTAGGCGGAAGAAAACACCGGGCTCTCCGTGGTCTGCCTCGTCGGGCGTGGGTCACCGGTCGGGTCGGGCGGCCGTGGTCCGCGGCGGGCACCAGGAGAAGGCCAGACAGCCCCCGGTCATGCCCAGCGCGGTGCCCAGCAGCAGCCCTCCGAGGTCGCAGGCGAGCAGGGCCAGCAGGGCCAGGACGACCGCCGCGATCCCCCCGACGGCGTGCAGTTGCGGGAACCAGAGGAGGACGACGCCGACCAGGAGGAGCGGCAGGCTCACGCCCAGACCGGCCTGCTCCGCGATGCCCGGCCGCAGCAGGGCGGCCGGTGTGCCGAGAAAGGGCAGCAGCATCATCTCCGTACCCGCCGCGGCGGTCAGGACCGCGGAGCCGAGTGGCCGCTGCCGGCACCACACGGCCAGGCGCCGGCTCGGCCGCCGGTTCAGAAACATTCGTGCGCTCCGGGCGTCAGATGCACGCTCACGTCCCGCAACCGGAACGATCCTGCGGTGCCCTTCCAGCCGGTGAACTTGGGATGGTCCATGACCAGCCCCGTCGTCTGCGCCACCAATCCCCTCCGGTCTCCCGGGATTTGGGCTTCGACACCGGTGAACCGGACGTCGCCCTCGATCTGATCGGTGTCCACCACCAGCGTGGTGGCCCGCGCGGGCGCGGAACGGCCGGCCGTCATCCGTACCGTCACCTGCCCCACGGGCAGCGGGACCAGCACGCTGACACACAGGTTGCGCACCTGTGCCTCATGGGCGCTGACCACCAGCACGGGGCGTCCGGCCCCCGCGTTCTCCTCGTCCGTCTCCACTCCGGGGGTCGCCAGGAAGCCCCGGCCCGAGATCCGGTCGGCGGAGACCTTGAACGCCGAACCGGATGCCACCACCGACGCCGCGAGCGCCCCGCGCGCGGTGGCGGCCAGCACCGCGCACGCGGCCAGCACGGCGGGCGTCATCAGCAGCCAGAACCGCCCCCAGCGCCGCCGTACTTGCCGCTCACCACTGCCCGCCACCCGGCGAGCATTCCCACCCGGGCGGCGGCCAAGCCGCCCGGTGGACGCGGACGCGCGTGCCGCGGCGCTCGCCGGAGCGGGCGCGCCCCGCCGGCCGGACGGCGGGGTGGTCACCGCCGGACGCCGTCACCTCCCCGAATCCGCCCGATCAGCCGGTTCCGGCCCGCCGCTCCAGACCGGCGATGGTCTCGGCCAGCCAATCCTGCTCGGCCCGCCCGGAGGCGCGGGCCACCAGCAACATGCCGCGCCGGAAGGGGTTCGGCTCCTGCTCGGCCGTGACGGGCGCGCCCCGGTGGTCGTAGAAGAAGCTGCTCGGTGCCTGAAGGAAGGCGAGCCTGCGGCGCAGCACCGCCGCCTGCTGGGCTGGGTCGGGGAGGCGGTGCAGAAAGGCGGCCACCGTGAAGAACCTGAGCTGGTCGGAGATCTCCGCCTCGCCGGGTTCGCGCAGCCGTCGTACCAGCTCGGCCGGGCCCTGATGGTGGCGACCGGACTCGGCCTCACCCTCCAACTGCCCGCCGGATACGGGCTGTCACGTCTGGCCGGAGTGAACGGGGTATGGGCCGCCATGGCGCTGGGCGCGCTCGTCCAGCTCGCCCTGATGCTGCCCGGCACCGCCTCGCTCAGGTGCCCGGCACCAGGCGCGAGGCCACGGTCACGCCCGGACTGCTCGCCACGAGAGCTTCGACGAGGGCGTCACCGGCGGCGGCCAGCCCGTCGTCGTCCAGCGGAGCGAGCGCGTCCAGAATGAACGCCGCGCGCGTGGTGGAGCGGGTGAGCCGGGTGCGGGTGCACTGGCGCCAGTTCCAGCGGCGGCAGGTGACGCCCGCGTCGTCCCGCCAGACGACCTCGCCCGGCGGACAGTGCTCGATCACGGCCTCGCCGCCCGCCGTCGTCTCGAAGGACTCCTCGCCGGTGGCGCGCACCAGCCGTGCCGCGCCGGCATAGCGGTCCAAGTCCTCGCCGCCGAGCGGCAGTACGTGCGCCACCGAGACCGCGTTGTAGATGTCGGTGAGCCGGTCCACCCGCGGGAGTCCCGCGCCCACCCGGCGCAGCAGGGCCTCGGCGCTGGGCCTGGTGCGCTGCGGCTTGGCGCCGAAGGCGCGGAACGCCTCGCGCCAGGCCGCCAGATGCGGGTGCTCCTCCACCGCCGTGCCCGCGAGCCACGCCCGGGCGCCCTCCTCGGCCGCCACCAGCAGCCGCTCGCTCGCCCCGTCGCCCGGCCCCGGGCGCAGCCCCTCGGCGGCGATCACCAACACCCGGTAGTCCGGCCGCAGTTCCCGCACGGCGGGGTCGATGACGACGGCGTCGAGCCAGGCCTTGATATCGGCGGTGTCTGCAGTGGCCATGAGCGCTCCACGGTCAATATTGTGCACTGAACAGTGCCTTCTACCGTACCAGCGCCCCAGGGTCTGGCACGGCCGCCGCCTTGGGCGTAATTTGAGTGGAGGTTTCCGGAGGTTTCACGATCTGCCCATTGAGGAGCCCACCGTGTCGCTGCCGAGCCTGCTGTCGATCCTCGGTCTGCTGCTATGGGTGGCGTATGAGTTGTTGCTGCGCCGCCGCGAGGATTCCGGTACGGCCGACTGGCACGGTGACGTGGGCGACCGCGCCAGTACCCGGCTGCTGTTCGCCTCCTATGCGGCGGTCGTGGTGGTCAACGCGGTGCTGTCCGCCGTGCCGTTCGGCCGGGTGCCCACCGGCTGGCGCTGGGCCGGGGTCGTCCTGGTCGCCGTGGGCCTGGGGCTGCGCGCCTGGGGAATGCGCACCCTCGGCCGCTTCTACACCCGCACCCTGCGCACCATCGACGACCAGCGGGTGGTGCGGGAGGGCCCGTACCGGCTGATCCGGCACCCCGGGTACTGCGGCAGCCTGCTGGTGTGGACGGGGTACTCGCTGGGGCTGGGCAGCTGGATCGCCCTGCCGGTGACAGCGGTGCTGCTGGCGGTGGCGTACACCTGGCGCATCAACGCGGAGGAGCGGCTGCTGCTGGGCGCGTTCGGCGAGGCGTACGCCGAGTACCGCCGCCATACCAAGCGGCTGGTGCCGTTCGTCTACTGACGTCCACTACTGACGTCCACTGAAAAATGTGCGGCGCGCAAGGGTGTTTGCGGTGAGACTGCAGGGATGCTGATCAGAACCGTCCGCAGCGAAGAACTTCCCCGGCTGCAGGACATAGAACGGGCCGCCGGCCGGCGCTTCCGCGACATCGGCATGCCGGAGATCGCCGACGACGACCCCCCTCCGCTCGCCGAACTGGCCCGCTTCGCGCGGGCCGGGCTCGCCTGGGCGGCGCTCGACGGCGCCGGTGTTCCCATGGCCTACCTCATCGCGGAACCCGTCGACGGCAACCTTCATGTGGAACAGGTGTCGGTGCACCCCGACCACGCCCGGCGCGGGGTGGGGCGGGCGCTGCTGGACCACCTCGCGGACCGGGCCGCCGCCGACGGCGTTCCGGCACTGACCCTGGCCACCTTCGCCGAGGTGCCATGGAACGCGCCCTACTACGCCCGCTGCGGCTTCCACCGGCTGGACGAGGGCGCCCTCACCCCGGGGCTGCTGGAGATCCGGCGCCGGGAGGCCGCCCACGGCCTGGACCGGTGGCCGCGCACCTGCATGCGGCGCGCGGTCCGGGGGCGGTCTCAGACCAGGCCGAACACCTCGACGGCAGCCCCCAGCGGCTGGTAGCGGCCCGGATCCGTGGTGAACACGGTCCAGCCCGACGGGATCGCGATCGCGGCGGTGTGCGCGAGGGCGATGTCCTCCAGCGCGTACCGCCGCATCATCGCCCCGGCGGCCTCCACGGCCGGCAGGTCCAGCGGGCGGATGAGCACCGAGGGCCCGCACCGGGCCGGCAGCAGCTCCAGCGCCGAGCGGGCCCGGCCCGGCTTTCCGCGTTCGGCCAGGACGAGACCCGGCCGGTGACGGCCGTTCGCCCAGGCGCAACTCGCCAGCCGGGCAACGGTGTTGACGGCCGGGGCGCCGTCGTCCAGGCTACCCGGCATCGCTCGGGACGACGGATCGGCGGTCGCGGATCCACGAGACACCGGAGAGCCATGACGCAGGCGCTACGGCTGACGCCGGTCGGGGAGGAAAACCTGGACCGACTCCTCGAGGTGGCCGTCACCGAAGCCGACCCGGAAGAGGTGATGCCGCCGGTGGACGGGCCACCGGGCTGGACCGCGTTGCGCCGGGAGGCATTCCGCCGTTTTCACCGGTCCCGCTATGCGGGGTTCGACGGACCGCATCGCATGGTCGCCTATGCGATCGAGGCGGACGGCGCGATCGTGGGCATGGTGCGGATGTCGCTGCACGCCATGGGCGGCACGGCGGAGACCGGGATGTGGCTCGGGCGGACGGCCCGCGGCAAAGGGGCCGGTACCCGGGTGCTCCGGGCCCTGCTGGCCGAGGCGGCCCGGCAGGGCGTTCGCGCCGTGATCGCCGAGACCACGGCGGACAACGCGGCGGCGATCGGCGTGCTGCGGCGGTGCGGTGCCGTGCTCGAGCGGAGATCGGACGCGGTCCACGCCCGGATCCGGGTGGGGCCCAAACCGGCTCCATAAAGGCGCCATCGATAACCGTATTCACCAGGGTTTGTTATCGATAACCGTCTCCATTGCAGCCTTTGATAATCCCGTTCCCATGCGCTTCACTTCCCCTGTCCATTCGTGACTCGATGGGGGTCTTGGTGAAACGACAGCGCGGTCCTGCCGACGGTGAAAATCATGCGCAAGACCATCACGACCACGACCACGACCACGACCACGACCACGACCACGACCACGATCACGATCATGGCCACGGCCACGGCCACAGCCACGGCGCCGGAGGGCACAGCCATGGCGTGGCCAAGGACGCCGATCGCCGCTGGCTGTCGATCGCGCTGGCGCTCATCGTCGCCTATATGGCGGTGGAAGTCGTCGTCGCGGTGGCCGCGCATTCGCTCGCATTGCTGTCCGACGCGGCCCATATGCTGTCCGACGCGGCATCCATCGTGCTGGCGCTGGTCGCCATGCGGCTCGCCGCACGACCGGCCCGCGGCGAATACACCTATGGGCTCAAGCGGGCGGAAATCCTCTCCGCCCAGGCCAATGGGCTCACCCTGCTGCTGCTCTCCGTCTGGCTGACCTATGAGTCCGTGCAGCGGCTGGTGAACCCGCCGGCGGTGGGCGGTGGGATGGTGCTGGTGACCGCGCTGTCCGGGGTGGTCGTCAACATCGCCGCGGCCTGGTGCATGTCGAAGGCCAACCGCTCCTCGCTGAACGTCGAGGGCGCGTTCCAGCACATCATCACCGACCTCTATGGCTTTGTCGCCACCGCCGTGGCCGGGGCGGTCGTGCTGCTCACCGGGTTCGCCCGGGCCGACGCCATCGCCACGCTGGTGGTGGTGGCCCTGATGGTCAGGTCCGGGGTGTCCCTGGTCAGGGCCTCCGGCCGGATCTTCCTGGAGGCCGCTCCCGCCGGGGTCGAGCCGGACGCGGTCGGTGACCGGCTCGCCGAACAGCGGGGCGTGGTCGAGGTGCACGACCTCCATGTCTGGGAGATCACCTCCGGTGAGGTGGTCCTCTCCGCCCATGTGCTGGTCGAGACCGGCGAGGACTGCCACGCGGTGCGGCAGATCCTCCAGGGCATGCTGCGTCGGGAGTATGGAATCACCCATGCGACGCTCCAGGTCGACCATGCCCCCGGCCCGCTCGCGGGCGTCGGCTCGGGCCCGGGCGGGCGCCCGGAGCGCCACTGCGAGCAGGCGCACGGCGCGGTGCACCACCGGGGGCCGCACGACCACTGAACCCGGCCTCCGGAGGGTGGGAATTCCCCTCCGTAGGCCGCAGGTTCTCCGTCGGCCGAAATCGGTGATCCGGCCGTTTCGGCGGGATTTCCAAGGGAATTCACCCGAGGCCGGAGCCACCGCTGTGTGACGGCCGGATGAAGGCCGCATGGCAGTACCACGCAACGCGTTGACGCGGCCGGGCTCCTCCTATTTTCTTGCGGCACGCAAGTGAGGAGGCCCCCATGCTCATGCCCGTCGGACGCGCGGCCCGCGGCGGACTGCTCGCGCTCGCCACGGCCCTGCAACTCGCCGTCGCCGCACCGGCGTCGGCCGTCCCGCGCACCTACTACGTCGACTGCGGCGGCACCACGGGCGGCACCGGCACCGCCGACGCACCGATCTCCTCCATGCCCGCGCTCAATGCCGTCCCGCTGTCCGCGGGCGACACCGTCCTCTTCAAGCGCGGCAGCACCTGCAAGGGGCAGCTGTACGTCCACGCCTCCGGGACGGCGGACGCGCCCATCACCTACGGCGCCTACGGCAGCGGTTCCAAACCGCGCATCGACGCCAACGGCAACTACGCGGCCGTCTGGCTCAAGAACGCCGCCCATGTCCACCTCGCCGACCTCGACCTGACCGCGCCCGGCGACAACACCACCGCACGGCGCGGGGTCTGGCTCCAGGCCGTCGACTCCGGCGACCTCGACGGCGTCACCCTGGAGCGGCTCGACATCCACGACGTACGCGGCGTGCTGCCCGCCAGGACCGGCGGCAACGCCGCGAACGGCAAGTACGCGGGAGCGTCCGGCGGGATCGTCGCCGAGGCCCTGGGCACCGCGACCCCCTCCGCCTTCCGCGGACTGACCATCCGCGACAACACCATCCGCACCGTGGACCGCGCGGGCATCTACCTCTGGTCCAACTGGTGCCGCAGACCCGACCTGGCCACCTTCTGGAACGGACTGTGCACGGCCGACTGGCACCCGCACACCGGCCTGCTCATCGAGGGCAACACGCTGTCCGACATCGGCGGCGACGGACTCGTCGTCAAGAGCAGCAGCGACGCGCTCGTCCAGCGCAACACCCTCGACGGCTTCAACGAGCGCGCCGGGTCCGTCAACGCGGGCATGTGGACGGCCAACAGCGACTGGGTCACCTTCCAGTACAACCGCTCCTCCGGCGGCAACACCGACCGGGACGGCCAGGGGTACGACGTCGACCACTCCACCAACCACGTCACCTTCCAGTACAACGTCTCCTCCGACAACGACGGCGGCTTCTTCCTGCTCTGCCCGTACGGAGCCGATGTCCCCGGCAACGCCAAGGACTTCACCATCCGCTACAACCTCTCGGTCAACGACCGGACGCGCACCTTCCAGGTCTGCTCCGGCGGACTGCAACGCGGCAGGATCCACAACAACACCATCCAGCTGCCGAACGTGCCCCGGGGCGGCACCCACCGGATCGTGCTGGAGAACGCCACCAAACCCGGCGCCCTGGACGTGCGGTTCACCGACAACATCCTGCGCGGCAGCGGCACGGACACCGGCACCCTCGCCTGGACGCTCGACGACCCGGCCTTCACCCTCGACCACAACCTGATCCACCAGGCCCCGGTACCGGCCTCCGCCACCGCGACGGTCACCGCCGCCCCACTGCTCACCGCCCCCGGCCCCGCCACCGCCGATCCCGCCGACTACCGGCTGCTGCCCGGCTCGCCCGCGCTGGGCGCCGGAGCGGTGGTACCCGACAACGGCGGACGCGACTTCTTCGGCACCGCACTCGACACCCCGCCCGCCATCGGCTTCCACGACCACTGACCCGGCAACACCCCGCCCCCGAAAGACCCGAGCACCCATGCCGCTGACCGCCTCCCCGCCCGCCCCGCCGCCCCTCACCTCCGTACGCGCCCGCTACACCCGCACCTGGACCCCGAGGCTGGTCGCCTTCGGCGAGTTCATCGACGGCTACGACCTCCTCGTCATGGGCGCCGCCCTCCTCTTCCTCAAGCCCGACTTCGCCCTCACCACCGGGCAGGTCGGCTGGCTCGGCGCGATCGCCTTCATCGGCACGGCCGTGGGTCTCGTCGTCTTCGGCGACCTCTCCGACCGGTTCGGCCGCAAAATCATCTTCGTCGTCAACCTCGCCTTCTTCGTGGTCGCCTCCATCGCCTCGGCCTTTGTCACCGAGGTGTGGCAACTGATGGCCGCCCGCTTCCTCATCGGCGTCGCCGTCGGCATGGACATCCCCACCTCACACGCCTTCCTCGCGGAGATCTCCCCCACGGCCCGCCGCGGCCGCATCGCGGGCTCGCTGCCCAATCTGATGTGGCTGGCCGGAGCCGTCACCAGCGTCCTCGTCGCGCTCGCGCTGCGGCCCGTCTTCGGGAACGACACCTGGCGCTGGCTCTTCGGCCTCGCCGCCGTGCCCGCGCTCGCGGTGCTCATCGCCCGCCAGTTCCTGCCCGAATCCCCGCGCTGGCTGCGCTCCCAGGGGCGGCACGAGGAAGCCCGCGCCGTCTTCCGGGCACTCGGCGTCGACGAGCCGAGCGCCCCCGCCCCGGAGCGCGAGCGCCACTACCGCGACCTGTTCACCAAGGGCGCCGCCCGCCGGCTCGCCGCGGTCACCGGCTTCTTCGCCCTCCAGGCCTTCGGCGGCGCGGTCGCCACGGTGGCCGGGCCGCTGGTGATGCAGTCCACCGGCATCGGCACCGGCAACGCCCTCGCCTTCTCCCTCGCCGGATTCACGGCCGGATTCGCGGCCGTCGCCGCCGGAGCGCTGATCATCGACCGCGTCAACCGCCGGGCACTGGGCATCTGGGCCTGCCTGGGGGTCTTCCTCGCGGGCCTGACCATGGCCTTCTTCGGCGAGGGAAACCCGGCGGTGCTGCTCACCGCCTATGTCTGCTACTCCATGCTCACCTGGTTCGGACCCGGAGTGCTCTCCTGGGTCTGGAGCTCGGAGGTGTTCCCGACCCGGCTGCGCGGCATCGGCTCCGGCATCGCCCAGTGCGTCACCCGGCTGATGATCGCACTCAATATCGTGCTGGTCCCGCACCTGCTCAAGGACTTCGGGCTCAGGACGATCGCGATCTACGCCGGTGCGTATGTGCTGTGCGCGGCCATCGTGGCCGCCTCGCCGTTCCTGGCCACCACGGGCCGGGCACTGGAGGACACCAACACGACCGGCGCATAGGGGAGTTGGCATCACCCATGGGACACACCCACGCCGTGCCCGTCACGGCGCGTACGACCTGGCTGCTCACCCGGGTGCGGCCCGGTGAAGGGCCGCCGGGCTGGGGCGAGTTCTCCGACGTCCCGGTGCACCGGGCGACGCCGTACCTCACCGAACTCCGTTCGCTCACGGCCGGGTTGGCCGCCGAGGAGGCGGCCGACACGCTGGAGCGGATCGCCGGGGCCTGGGCCGCGCGCGGCCGGGGCGCCGAGGAACGGCTGTACCGCCGCACCGCGCTCGGCGGGCTGGCGACCGCCGTCGCGGACGCCGCCGCCCGGGCGGCCGGCCTCGGCCTCGGCACCTGGCTCGCGCGACGCACCGGGACGCCGGAGCCGACGGCCTCGGAGGTGCCGCTCTACGCCAACATCAACCGGGCGATGCGCCGACGCACCCCCGAGACCGCCGCCGAAGTCGCCACCCAGGCGGTACGGGACGGATTCCGCACCGTCAAATGCGCCCCCTTCGACGGACTGTCCGGGCCGCGCCGCATCACCACCGGACTGGACATCGCCTGGGCGGTACGCCAAGCCATCGGCGCACACCGGGTGCTGCTACTGGACTGCCATCACCTACTGACTGACAGTCAAGTACTGTCCTATGCCCGTGAGTTCACCGCGCTACGGCTCGGCTGGCTGGAGGACGCGGCCCGGATCGAGGCCCCGGAGCAGCTGAAACGCGTCCGCGACGCGGTCGGCGCCCCGCTCGCCGGAGGCGAGTTCGCGGGCACGGCACGGGAGGTCCTGCCCGCACTGCGGAGCGGAGCACTCGACATCCTGCTGCCGGACGTCAAGCATGCGGGCGGCCCCCTCCAGGTCCTCCGCCTCGCCGCACTGGCCGCCGGACACGGAGCGCGGGTGTCCCTGCACAACCCCTCAGGCCCCATCGCCACCGCCGCGTCCGCCCATGTCACCGCCCTGCTCGACAGCAGGACACCCCATAAGCTCCCGCTGGAGATCATGTACGGCGAGACCGGCCGACGCCCCTCGGCCGTAACCCCTCCCGAACCGGTCACCCGCGCCAGGTACACCCTTCCCGGCACTCCGGGAATCGGCCTCGCCCCCGCCCCGGAGGTACTCCATGACCAGCCCTGAACCCTCGTCCGCCGTCGTCCTGGGCGCCGCGGGCGGCGTCGGACGGGCCTGCGTGGCCCGGCTGGCCGCCGGGGGAGCGCAGATCATCGCAGTGGACCGGGACCCCTCGGTGCGCCAACTGCCGCACTGCACACCGGTGGTGGGCGACGCCACCGACCCGGCCGTCATCGCCCGGGCCTATGACGCCGCCCCCGAAGGGACACCGGCCCTGCTGGTGCACGCACTGCTCGGCGAGGCCCGCGCACCGCTCGCCGAGCTGACGGCCGAGCAGCTGCGCACCGTGCTCGACATCGGCCTGGTCTCCGCCTGGCAGGCCGGGGCCGAGCTGGCACGCCGCCGGGCCGGACGGCCCGGGGCCATCGTGCTGATCGGCTCCGTGCATGCGCACGGCGCCATGCCCGGCTTCGCCGCGTACGCCATGGCGAAGGCCGGTCTCACCGCGCTCACCCGTGCCGCGGCGGCCGAGTGGGGACCGCTGGGCATCCGCTGCAACCTCCTCGAGCCCGGCTTGGTGGCCGTCGACCGCAACGCCCACTTCTGGCGGGACGACACCCGGCGCGAGCGCGTCCTCGCCGCCTACCCGCTCGGACGCCTGTGCCAACCCCAGGAGGTGGCCGAGGCCGTCGCCTTCCTCGCCGGGCCCGCGGCCTCCTACATCAACGGCGCCAGTCTGCCCATCGACGGCGGGATGCTCTCCGTCCTCCCGGAGGTCCACACCGGCCGGTGACCCGGCAAGCGGCCCAAGAGGCGTTTTGTCGCCATTCGGGTAGGGTCGGCACCGTGCTGCGCCAGAACGAGCCGCACCGCACCGGCGGTCCGGGATGACCACGCGGTGGCGCGAGAAACGGCTGGGCGACATGCTGGCCCAGTCGTCCCGCTATGTCGCCTGGATCCGGCTCCCCATGATCGTCCCGCTGTTCCTCGCGGGAGAACACCCCTCCGACTTCTACTTCGCCTCCTGGTTCCACGGCCTGCTCGCCCTCTATCTGCTGTGGGCCATCGGACGGCTCGCCTGGGTCCACCGCCACCCGGTGACCGGCGTACCCGCCGCTGCCGCCGCCCTCGTCGTCGACCTCGCCGTGATCACCGCGCTGGCGGCGGTCTCCGGCGGCCGCGACTCCCCGGTCCGCTACGCCTACTTCATGTGGCCCATGGCCACCGTCCTCTGGCAGCTGCCCAAGGTCACCGCGGTGTTCGGCGCGGTCTGCCTGGCCGGATACACAGCGATGTCGCTGCCCCATCTGCTCGCCCACCGCACCCAGGAGGAATGGCCCATCGGCGTCGACGAGGCCTATCTGCTGTGGACCGTCCTGGCCTCCGTCCTGATCGCCGTGCTGCTGGCCCAACGCACCCGACGCGTCGGCGAACTCCTCGACACCCGCGAGCTCCTGCTCGACGACGCCCTCGCCGCGGAGACCCGGGAACGCGCCCGGCTGGCCGACGCCCTGCACGACGGAGCCGTACAGACCCTGCTCGCCGCGCTGCACGACCTGGAGGAGGCCGAGGAGCGCTCGCCCTCCACCGCGCTCACCCGCGCCCAGACCCAAGTGCGCGGAACGGTCAAGGAGATGCGGGAGATCATCTTCGATCTCCATCCGCAGATCCTGGAGGCCGCCGGGCTGGCCGCCGCCCTGGAGGCCGCCGGGAACCGGTTCGCCCGGCGGGGCGGGTTCACCGTCCACTACGACCTGCGGCTGCCCGGCCGGGTCGGCCATGAGGCCCTGCTCTACTCGGCCGCCCGCGAACTGCTCGGCAATGTGGTCAAGCATGCACGGGCCACCGAGGTGTGGGTAGGGCTGGCCATGGACGGCGACCGGACCGTACTGACCGTCAAGGACAACGGGACCGGCTTCGACCCGGCGGTCCTCGGGCAGCGGCTGCGCACCGGACACATCGGGCTGACCAGCCACTATGTCCGCGTGGAGAGCGCCGGCGGGCGCTTTGACATCGACAGCTCGCCCGGCGGCCCGACGACGGTCCGGGTAGGGCTTCCCCGGGCCGACGAGACGGGTGAGCACGGTGCCACCGAATTGTAGGAACCACACAGACCGGCACCACAAGCTCTGACTGCCCCCCGCCGTCCCGAACCGGCCCAAGATCGGTAAGGATGAGCGGGTGTCCGAGCCCCTGAACCCCGCCGACCCCGCCTTCGCCCGCGACCCCTACCCGTACTACGCCCGGCTGCGCGCCCAGGGCCCGGCGGCCAGGGTGGCGCTGGCGAACGGTACGCACGCCTGGCTCGTCACCGGCTACCGGCAGGCGCGGGCGGTCCTCGCCGACCCCCGCTTCTCCAATGTCCCGCCGCAGCGGGCGGGCCGGCCCAAGCCCGACTCCCCGGCGCAGCGCGCCCGTGGCTGCCTCGCCCGCCATATGCTCAACTCCGACGCCCCCGACCACACCCGGCTGCGTCGGCTCACCACCGGCGCATTCACCCCGGGTCGCGTCGACGCCCTGCGCCCGCGGATCGAGGGGCTGGCTGCCGGGCTGATCGCGGAGCTGTCGGAGCGGCTGGCGCGGGAGGGCGCCGTGGACCTGGTGGACGCCTTCGCCTTCCCCCTGCCGGTGCTGGTGATCGGCGAAGTGCTCGGTGTGCCGGAGGGCGACCGGGCGGATCTGCGCGCCTGGACGTACCGGGTCGGGTCACCGGCCGACGCACTCGAGCAGGGCGCGGTCGAGGAAGCCTGGACCCGACTCCACGCGTACTTCACCGAGTTGATCCGGCAAAAGCGGCGCACACCGGGCGGTGACCTCTTCAGCGCTCTGGTGCAGGACGCGAGCGAGGGCGGTCTCGACGACGGCGAGCTGCTCGCGATGGCGTTCCTGCTGCTGTTCGCCGGCTATGAGACGACCATGAATCTGCTCGCCTCCGCCGCCCTGCTGCTGCTCACCCACCCCGGCGAGCGGGCCGCCGCCCGGCGGGGTGGTCCCGAGCGCTGGGCCGCCGTGGTGGAGGAGGCTCTGCGGCATGCCAGCCCGCTGGAGGGGACGACCTGGCGGCGGACCGCACAAGAGGTGGACCTCGGCGGGGGAGTGGTCATACCGGCGGAGGCCTCGGTGCTGGTCGTCCTCGCCGCCGCCAACCGTGATCCGGAGCACTTCCCGGAACCGGACGCCTTCCGGCCCGGACGCCGGCCGGCCGACGGGGCACGGGCCGTGCCGCACGCGGCGTTCGGCCACGGCCCGCACTTCTGCCTGGGGGCCCGGCTGGCCCGGCTGGAGGCGACGATCGCCCTGCCGCTGCTCTTCGACGCGCTGGAAGGGTTGAGTCTCGCCACCGATCCGGACGAACTGCCCTACCGTCCCGGCTTGTTGGTACGGGGCCCGCGCCAACTGCCCGTCTGCCGCTGACACCTCAGCCCGCGAACCGGTCCAGCGCCGCCCTCGCCCTCGCCCGCATGGTGCCGCTGCCCATATGTCCCGAGTCGTCGACGACGACCAGTCGGGCATCGGGCCAGGCACGGGCGAGTTCCCAGGCGGCGTCGAGCGGCCCGGCGAGATCCAGGCGACCGTGGATCAGCACACCCGGGATTCCGGTCAGGCGTTTGGCGTCCCGCAGCAGCGCGCCCTCGTCCAGCCATGCGCCGTGGGCGAAGTAGTGCGCGGCGATGCGGACGAAGGCCAGCCGGGCGAGCGGGGGCCGGCCGCTGTAGGCGCCCGGCGCGCCGTTGGGCTCCTCGGAGACCACCGCGTCCTCCCAGGCACACCAGTCGGCCGCCGCCTTCGCCCGGACCGCCGGGTCGTGATGCTCCATCAGCCGTGCGTAGGCCGCAACGAGATCGCCGTCGCGGTCGGCCTCGGGAAGGCCCGCGCGGAAGCGTTCCCACTGCTCGGGGAAGAACCGTGCGACGCCCCGGTACAGCCAGTCGATGTCCGAGCGCCGGGTCAGGGTGACGCCCGTGATGACGATCTCCGACACCCGGTCCGGGTGGGCCTGGGCGTAGGCGAGGATGAGGGTGGAGCCCCAGGAACCGCCGAAGAGCGTCCAGCGCTCGACCCCCAGCCGCACCCGCAACCGCTCCATGTCGGCGATCAGATGGCCGGTGGTGTTGTGCCGCAGGTCCGCGCCGGGATCACTCGCATGCGGGGTGCTCCGTCCGCATCCGCGCTGGTCGAAGAGGATGACACGGTAGCGATCCGGGTCGAAGTACCGGCGTTTGGACGGGGCGGAGCCCGAGCCCGGCCCGCCGTGGACGACGAGGGCGGGCTTGCCGTCCGGCCTGCCGGACACCTCCCAGTGGATGTGGTTGCCGTCGCCCACGTCGAGCATTCCCTCGTCGAACGGCTCGATCGGTGGGTAGAGCTCGGTCATCTTCCGCTTCCCTTCTGCCCGGGACCGCATGGTGTCGTCAGATGCCGTCATCAGATTAATCGGATGATTGATGTTGACCTTCTCCCTGGGGGAAGCCACAGCATCGGTTGTGCCGGGCGAGGAGCCCGGTGTGAGGAAGGAGCGGACATGGGACTGCTGACCATCGGAGCGTTTGCGAAGGCGTCCCGGCTGTCTCCCAAGGCGCTGCGTCTCTACGACGAGCTCGGCCTGCTGCCTCCCGCCCGGGTCGACCCGGCGAACGGCTACCGGTTCTACGACCCGGGGCAGCTGGAGCGGGCCCGGCTGGTCGCCTGGCTGCGTCGTCTCGGCATGCCCCTGGCCCGCATCCGGGAGGTGTGTGAGCTGACGGCTCCCGTGGCGGCCGAGGAGGTCCGTGCGTTCTGGGCCGGGGTCGAGGCCGACACCGCCGTGCGGCGGGACCTGGCCGCCTTCCTCATCGACCACTTGTCCGGGAAGGACCCCATGATGACTCATAACGGCAAACCTCTGGCCATCCGCTATGCCGCCCTGTCGGACGTCGGCCTGGTGCGCGAGAGCAACCAGGACGCGGTCTACGCGGGCTCCCGTCTGCTCGCCGTGGCCGATGGCTTCGGCGCGGAGGGGGCCCGGGCCGGCGCGGCGGCCATCGATGCCCTCAAGCGGCTGGAGGAGGAGAGCATTTCGGCGGGCAGCCTGCTCAATGTCCTCGGGGACGCGGTCGAGCGGGCCAACCAGGCCGTGCGCGGCATCGTGTCGTCCGACACCCCGGCGGGCGGCCGTCCGGCGGCCGACGGAGGGACCACGCTCACCGCGATGCTGTGGACCGGATCCGCGATGGCCCTCGTGCACATCGGCGACTCCCGCGCCTATCTGCTCCGCGATGGCGAACTGTTCCGGATCACGACCGATCACACCCATGTGCAGGCGATGGTCGACGAGGGCCGCATCACCGTGGAAGAGGCCGCCTCGCACCCTCAACGAGCCCTGCTCGTGCGGGCGTTGACCGGTGGTGCGGAGTGCGACCCGGATACCCACCTGCACGATGCCCGGCCGGGGGACCGCTATCTGCTGTGCTCGGACGGCCTGTCCGGGGTGGTCGCCGACGAGGAGCTGCGGCGGGTGGCGTCCACGGCGGGGGACCCCGAGCGGACCGTACGCGAACTCATCGCACTGGCCGTGGACTTGGGTGGCCCGGACAATGTCAGCTGCGCGGTGGCGGATGTGGCGGTGCCGCGGGAGCATTGAGGGCCTGAGGGGCCGTCGAGGGGGCTGGGCGGGGCCACGTAAGGTTGGCGGAATGACAACCCGCGCTTTCGATGCCGCCATGACCGCCCTGAGCGAGAACTCCTGGCTTCCCACGGGCGGGGAAGTGGCTCTGGGCAGGGAGTTCTTCGCCCGTCGCGATGCGCTGGGGCAGCGTCGGCTGCCGGGTATGCCAGCCTGCCGTGACCCGCAGGGGTGGGTGACGCAGCATCTGCTGTGGCTGGAAGACGTCGCACGCCTCGCCCATGGGCTGCTGGAGCCCTGGCGGGGCTGCCTGCCGGGCAGTCATATGGCGGCGCTGCTGGAGGCGTACGCGGACCAGGCCCGTGCGGCCGCCCCGCTCGCCGCCCGGCTGGCCCGGGCATGGGAGGCGGAGCGCCCGGATCCATGCACCTATGAGGAGGTCGTGTGGTGGGAGGACTGGCACCTCCCGGCGGCCGAGCGGCAGGAGCTCGATGCGCTGACCCACCGTCTGATCACCGTCGGGGCCATGCTGGTCACGGCCGTGGCCCGGGGGGAGGAGGCGGGTCACTGACCCCGCCCGCGGTGTCTCCCGCGAGCCGCCGGGGTACCAGGTTCCCATGCCGGAACCCATCCCCTTCCCTTGTGGCCTCGCCCAGTTGACGGTTGTTCGTCATGGGCAGAGCACGGCCAATGTGCTGTTCGCCCGGGCGGCGGAGACGGGTGACGCACGGGCCTCGCTCGACTGCGCCGATGCGCGGGTGCCGCTTTCGGCGCTGGGTGCCCGGCAGGCCGGGGCGGTGGGGCGCCGGCTCGCCGGCCTGGCCGTCGCCGGGCGCCCGGATGTGGTGGTCTGCTCGCCGTATCGGCGGGCTCTCCAGACCTGGGACGAAATGGTCCGTACGGCCCGGGAGTCGGGGTATGCGCCGCCTCCGGCATGGGTGGACGAACGGTTGCGGGACCGGGAGAGGGGCGTGCTGGAGCTGTTGTCCCCGGCGGCCGTCCGGGCCCGCACGCCGGAGGAGGCCGCCCGCGCCGAGCGGGCCGGCGCCTGGTGGTACCGGCCGCCGGGCGGCGAGTCCCTCGCCGATGTGACCCTACGCGTCCGGGACTTCCTCACCGAGCTGCGGGACGCCGCCGCCGGACGCCGGGTCATGCTCGTCGCCCATGACGCGGTCGTGATGGCGGTCCGCCATGTGCTGGCCGGTCTTGGCAGCCCGGTCCCCGACTCCCCTCCGGTGGCGAACGCCTCGATATCGCGCTGGGACGGCGACGGCAGGTCCCTGCGTCTCGCCGAGTTCGGGTCCACCGCTCACCTGAGCTGAAGCCAGGCTGTTCCCCGGGGATCTCGATGCGGGAGGGGCGAATGTTGTCTGTGTCTATCATGCCAAGCTAGCCACAAAAGCGGACATCGGGTGTCCTAGCTACGCAAAGGATCGTGGTCATGAGGGAAGCTTCGGCCCGGCTGCTCCGCCTGTTGTCGTTCCTGCAGACACCGCGGATATGGACCGGTGCGGAACTCGCCGCCCGGCTGGACGTCGACGTACGCACCGTCCGGCGCGACATCGACAAGCTCCGTGCCCTCGGCTATCCCGTCCACGCCACCCCGGGAGTGGCCGGCTACCGGCTGGGGCCCGGCGCGAGCCTGCCTCCCCTGGTGCTCGACGATGACGAGGCGGTCGCCGTCGCCGTCGGACTGTCCACCGCGGCCGGCACCTCCGTCGTCGGCATCGGGGAGAGCTCACAGCGCGCCCTGGCCAAGCTCCGGCAGATGCTGCCCGCCCGGCTGCGGCACCGGGTCGAAGTGCTGCAATCGGTCACCGAGACACTGCCGGCCATCGACTCCACGGTGGATCCCGAGATCCTGACGACCGTCGCCGCCGCCTGCCGTGCGCAGGAACGACTCAGCTTTGACTACGAGAGCCAGGACGGCACCACCGGCACCCGCCGCACCGAACCGCACCGCCTGGTGCACACCGGCCGTCACTGGTACCTCATCGCCTGGGACACCGACGGCGATGAATGGCGCACCTTCCGCGTCGACCGGCTGCGTCCCCGCATTCCCACCGGGCCCCGCTTCCCGCCACGCGACCCGCCCGACACCGGCTTCACCGCCCTCACCGCCCGCGGGCTCTCGCCCGCCCCCCACCGCTACCGGGCCAGGATCACCCTGCACGTCCCCCTCCAGGTGGCGGCGGAAGCGCTCCCGCCGACCGCCGGAGTGCTCGAAGCGCTCGACGACTCCTCCTGCACGCTGCACGCCGGATCGGACTCGCTCGATGAACTGGCCCTCTATATCGGACTGACCGGATTCCGCCTCGAGGTGCACGAACCACCCGAGCTGGTACGGCGCATCGGCGAACTGGCCGCGCGGCTCACGGAATCCGTCGCATCGGCCGGGGACGCGGCCGAAAGCAGTGGGAAAGCCGGGATTGCCCGGACGTGTTGACGCGAAGACCGGCCGGCCTATGAGGAGGAGCAGCTGATCCCCCTCCTCGACGCCTGAGCCCCCTCGGCCGACGCCAGGAAGTCGTCCAGGCCGCGGCGCGGTGACCAGCCGCGGCCACGGGCCTTGCCGATGTCGAGGACCACCCGGTGGGCGAGCTGGTCGACCGCATACCGCGACAGCACGGGCTCGGCACGAGGCCGCAGCCGGGCCGCCGTCTGCGCGACCCGCGCCGCGGAGTCGGCGAGGACGAACGGGAGATGGTGGATCCGGGCCCGCACACCATGGGCGTGCAGCACCCGCCGGACGGAGTCGTCGCGTCCGTATGACCCGCCGTCCGCGATGTTGTATGCGCCCGGCGGCCAGCCGGGCGCGGCGAGACAGGCATCGGCGAGGTTCTCCACCGCCGTCAGGCTCAACCGCACATCCGGCCCGGGCAGCGCCAGCACCCCGCGGCGGACCCGTGCCCTCAGCCGGGGGAACAGATGCGGGTCGCCCGGGCCGTAGACGGCACGGGGCCGCAGCACCACCGCACCCGCGTCCAGGGCCAGCCGCTCGCCCGCCGCCTTGGTGCGCCCATAGGCATTCAGCTGGCCGGAAACCGGATGGTCCTCGGCGACCAGGGAGCGGTCCGGACGGGGGTCGTAGACGCTGGCGCTGCTCACCCACACCACCCGGGCGCTCCCGGCCGCGGCCAGCAGACGAGCGGTGCCGTCGACATTGACGGCCCGCATCAGCGCCTCGGCGGGCGAGCCGGGGACGGGGTCGCCGACGGCCGCCGCACAGTGGACCACCACATCCGCGCCCGCCAGTTCGGGCGCGTCCCGGGCGGCGTCCCAGGGGAGGTGCCGTCCCACCGGGCCCGGACGGCGCCCCACGCACAGCACCTCCGCCCCGGCGGCGTGCGCCGCGGCGGCGATGTGCGCACCGCAGAAGCCGCTCGCGCCGGTCACGGCGATCCGTACCGCGGCCGTCACCCTTCCTCCCGGGGGCGGATGACGAGGGAGCGCCACCCGGGCAGCGCGGCACGGCGATCCGCCCGGGCCCGCACCACGGCCGGGCGGTACGGGGCCAGGGCGGCCAGCGCCTCGGCCAGTTGGGCGCGGGCCAGCCGCGCTCCCGGGCAGGCGTGCGGCCCGGCGCCGAAGACCAGCTGGGAGACGGCCGGGTCCGCCGGGCGCCGGGCGTCGGGGGCGTCGGTGTGGGCGCCGACGGCATGCCGGGCGACCAGCAGCAGCCGGTCGCCGGGCCGTACCGGACAGCCGCCCACGGTGCCATGGCCGGCGGCGACCCTCGGGAGCACCGGGGACGGCGCGGTGACCCGCAGCAACTCATCGACCAGCACGGCGCGTTGCCCATCGTCCGCGGCCTGCTCCCAGCAGTCGGCGTCGGCACACCAGGCGACGGCGCGGGGCAGCGCCGCGGCCACCGTGGTGACCGAGGCGACGGCCAGCATCGCCCGGGCGGCGGCCCCGTCGTCGTCACCGAGGACGGACCGCAGCCGGTCGGCGGCGAGCTCGGCGGCGGCCGCGGCACGGGGCCGGGGAACCCCCGGGAGGTGTCCGCGCACCGCCGTCCGCGCGGCGTCCAGGGCGAGCGCGGCCAGCCGCCGGGGGTCGGCCTCGGCATGGAGCAGGGCGGCGGCCGTGGCTCCGGCCAACTCCCGTGCCAGCGGCACGAGATCGACGCTCCCCCCGTCGGCGAGCGGCGCCAGGCCGCGCTCGAGGACCTCGGCCCGGACCGGGCGCAGCCGCTCCACACCGGCCGCGGAGAGACCGGCGGCGAAGGTGCGGCGCGCGGCCCGGTGCGCCTCGCCCCGCTGGTCGAAAAACACCCCGTTGTCGGCGTCGTCGGCGCCGCGCAGCGCCGCGCGCGCCACCTGCCCGGTGGTACCGGCCGCCGCCCGGTCCAGCGGCAGCCGGGTCAGGGCATGACGGCAGGCCGCCGCGGAGTGGACGAGCAGGGTGCGCCGCCCGACCCGCCGGACCGGCCGGTGGCGGGACGCGGCGAGCAGGGCGAAGAGCACGGGATGGGCGGCCAGATAGACGCGGCGGTCCCGGCGGCGTGCGGTGAGCTGGGTCATGGGCGGTGTCTTCCGGAGTCTCGGGGGCGCCCCGAGAGGAGCCGTGCGGGTCGTCATCGGTGGTGGCGTTCGCTCAGGACGGCGCCCAGCCGGGCCGCCGCCAGCCGCGAGGCCGCCGCACGGTCCGGCTTGCGCGAGCGCCCCGCCAGCGGGACGTCCGCCAGCAGCACCACATCCGGCCGGGCCGAGCCCATCCGCGCCAGCGGCCCGGCCAGGGCGGCCCGGACGGCCCGGCGGTCCGCACCGGGCCGGGGTTGCACCACGGCGGCCAGCCGTTCGTCGCCGTCCCCGGCGGGCATGCCCACCAGCACGGCCAGTTCCACACCCGGGACGTGCAGGGACGGTTCATACAACCCCGGGTAGATGTTCTCGGCCCCCCGGAGCACCATGTCCTTGCAGCGGCCCGCCAGCACGATGCGCCCGTCGTCGAGACGGGCGCGGTCGCCGGTGCGCACCCAGGAGTCAGGGGTCTCGCCGAGATAGCGGTGCCGCGCCGCGGGCCCGGCCAGCAGCAGTTCACCGTTTGCGTCGGGCTTCGCCTCGACGCCGGGCAAGGGCGCTCCGACCAGGTCGCCGTCGCCCGTGAAGGCCGCCTTCTCGGCCTGCTCGACGGCAGCCGCCGGGAACAGCTCGGTCAGCGCGTACACCCCCCAGGCCTGGTCCGCACCCGCCCGCTTGACCCGGGTCAGCAGCTCGGCCCCGGCCGGCGCCGAGCCGGTCCATACCCTGCCGGTGAACCGGGCGCCCGCCGCCAGGGCGGCCCTCAGCTGGGGTGGTGTCAGATAGCCGGCCTGTGGTCGCAGCCGGGCCAGCTGACGCGACAGCACCCGCGGTGAGCGGGCGGGCAGCGCGACCGGCGCGCCCCGGGTCAGTGCGGGCACCAGGACGAAGAACGTGCCGCCGAGCACGGGGAGTTGGGGCCGGGGGTCGACGAGCGCGGTGACCGACCGCATCCCCGCGGCGAGCGAGGACCGGGTGTGCACCACGGCGCGTGGCCGGGCGGTGGTCCCCGAGGTGAAGACGATCACGGCGTCCGCGTCCCCGTCCGGGCGCGTGGGCAGCGCGGCGCGCGAGGCGGCCGGCTCCAGGGCCCGGGCGCAGCCGGGCAGCCGGGGGCCGACCGTCGCCACCGGGCCCCAGCAACTCAGCTCCGGCAGGGCCAGTCCGGTGCGGCGCGCCAGCGGCCGGGCCCAGCCCGCCACGGCCTGGGCCGCCGAGTCGGCCAGCACCAGGGTGGGCGGGGCCAGTTCGAGCCGGGCGCGCAGCACATCGGGGCCCGCGCCGGGGTCCAGCACGGCGGCCCGCAGCCCGAGCCGGTCGACCGCGAGCAGCACCGCGAGCGCCCGTGCCCCCGGACGGACGGCGACGCCGACCGTGTCACCGGCGCCCAGCCCACGGGCGTGCAGCGCCGCGGCGTAGCCGTCGGCGAGGTCGGCGAGCCGGCCGCGGGTGGCGAGGACGCGCACCGTGCCGGTACGGCCGGCGGTGAGCAGGGCCGGGCGGTCCGGATGCCTGCGCAGCGAGAAGTACAGTCGGTCGAGCATCAGCGCGGGTCCTCCCCGAGACGGCCGGGTCCCTTGTCGAGGTACCAGCGGGCGGTGCCGACGATCCCGTAGGCCTGGATCCGCCGGGTGGAGTTGGCCACCGTCATCGCCCGGGACCGGCCGATGGCGGAGGTGTGACGGCGCACTCGGTTGAGAAAGGTGCGGTCGGTGGGGGAGGGGCGCCGGGGCATGCCGCCGACCCGTAGATACAACTCGGCCGTGATGGCCATGTTGTTTCCCGCGTGCATCCGGTAGGGCACGAGGAAGCCGTTCCGTCGGCCGTGTGCGGGCCGCAGCCTGCCGAAGAGGGCCGCGGTGCCCACCATGGCCCGGAACGCGGCCCGTCCGAGCGGCCCGTGTTCGTCCCGCCGGGCGTCGATGCGGCCGCACACCATCGCCGGGCCGCCGGTGAGCGCGGTGCGCGCGGCGGCCGTCCAGCCGGGGCAGGGCAGGCAGTCGGCGTCGGTGCGGGCGATGAGGGCGGCGCCGTGCGCGATCGCGTACCGGAAGCCGGTGTCGACCGCGCAGCCCACCCCCTTCTCCGGTTCGTCGAGCACCCGGACCGGGAACGGCGCCCGCGCGGCGAACTCCCGGGCGATCCGCCCGGTGCCGTCGGAGGAGCCGTTGTCGACGACCACCAGCGTGAAGTCACGGTCGTGCTGGGCGGCCAGCGCCTCCAGCGTGCCGTCGATGCGCGCCGCCTCCTGGTAGGCGGGCACCACCACCCACAGCGCGGTCACGAGGCCTCCCAGACCATCGTCATCACGCTGATGCCACCGCCGAGTCCGATGAGCAACACCCGGTCACCGGGGGCGAGTTCGTCGTACACCCGGTCGAGCTGCACCCCGAGGGTGGCGCTGGCCACATTGCCCAGCTCCGGCACGGTCAGGACGAGCCGGTCCTCGGGGACTCCGGTCAGCTCGATGAAGCGTTCCAGGAACGGCAGGGTCACCTGGTGGACGAGGACCCTGCGGTAGTCGGCCCAGTCCAGGCCGGTGCGGAGGCGCACCCGGTCCAGGACCGAGGTGCCGCTCTTCTCGAACACCTCCCGCAACTCGCGGCCGTCACCGTGGAAATAGGTGTGCTCGTCGCCGCGCGGATGA
Organism: Streptomyces xingningensis; assembly: GCF_054957865.1. Classification (NCBI taxonomy): domain Bacteria; kingdom Bacillati; phylum Actinomycetota; class Actinomycetes; order Kitasatosporales; family Streptomycetaceae; genus Streptomyces; species Streptomyces xingningensis. Next base: position 118,257 of record NZ_JBDJPF010000003.1, on the reverse strand, counting down.
CGGGACCCGCCGCCGAAGATGCCGCCCACTGCCCAGTGCTCGGAGTGGGTCTCGGTGCCGACGTCCACGATGCCGCCCCGCCCGACCGGCTCCAGCAGCACGGCGGCGCCCGCGTCCCCGAAGGTGTACCCGGCGAAGCCGTCACGGAACTGCCCGGGGCCGTCCGGCCGTCGGCGCATCGCGCGACTCGGGGTCTCCCCGGTGACCACCAGTGCCCGCCCGGCCCGCCCGGCCAGGATCATCGCCCGCGCCAGGTCGATGCCGTTGAGGAAGCTGTTGCAGGCGTTGCTCACATCCAGGGCGTGCGCCCTGGAGCCGAGCCCGGCCTGCACGATGTGCGCGGTCGCCGGCTCCACGACGTCGCGGGTCGCGGAGGCGAACACCAGCAGATCGATGTCCAGCGGGTCGAGGCCTGCCGTGCGAAGTGCCCGGCGGGCGGCGCCGATCGCGAGGGACGAGGCGTACTCGCCCTCCCCCGCGATCCGGCGGGTGGCTATCCCGGTGGCCCTCTCGAACAGCCCCGGGGGCAGCGCGAGCCCACTGCCGAGGGCCACCTCTTCCTGCAACTGCCCCGAGTCCAGCACGCATACGGGCAGATACGACCCGACCGCGGTGATGCCCACCGCACCCGGCGGGGCTGCGACAACGCTCTTTTCGAACATGTCATCAGCATCGCCGTGCCGGTGGGCGATGGCCTGAGTATCCGTACTCAGATCGCGACCGGGTAGGTACGGGTGTGTACCGGGAGCCGTTGTCTCAAGGCCGTTCCTCGTCGGGGGGCGCTTGCTCGGTAGGGAAGAAAATCCGGCTGATGAGGTAGGGGGTGCGGCCCGGCTCCGGCCGGTTGGCGAGCAGGGGGCCCAGCACTGCGAGCAACTTGTGGTTCATCTCGGCGAGTTCGTCCGGGCTGAGCCAGAGCGTGCCTTGGCGATAGCCGACCGCGTCGGCGACCGGGTCGGCGCCGGGGCGGTCGAGGTAGGCGTTGAACTCCGCGATCAACACGGCCATGGCGGCGGCGAAGCCCCGGCGGTGGTCGTCCGGCGACATCGCGGCAGCGGCGTCGACGTCGATGGCGGGGCGGTCCTGGCGTAGTCGGTAGTGCCGCTCGACGGCGCCGCGTACTCGCTGCTCGTCAGCCACTTCCACAAAGCCCCCCTCGACCAGCAGGGCGACATGCCGGTACACGGTCACCTTCGACACCTCGGGCATGCGGTCGCACAGTTGCGAGGTGGTCAGCACCCGGCCGCCGGAGAGCGCGTGCACCACGCGCAGGCGCACCGGATGGAGAAGCAGGTCGGTGGTGTCCATGACGCTACTCTTTCACATGCGATACCGTTATCGAAGTTGAAAACGTTGGGCAAGGTGTGAGGAGGGAACATGCGCCAGGCGGTGGGGCGGGCGGTTCAGGTGAACGGTCGGTCCGTCTATGTCGAGGAGTCCGGCACCGGACCGGACTGGGTGGTCTTCGAAGCCGGCCAGGGGCTGGGGCGCACCTGTTGGGACCCGGCGCTGCCGCTGCTGGCGGAGCGAGCGCGACTGGTGGCCTACGACCGCGCCGGCTTCGGCCGCAGCGGCCGAACGGCGGTACAACTGGGCATGGACGAGATGGCTGCGGACCTGGTCGCCATGGTCGAGGCGGTCGTCCCCGACCGGTTCGTGCTCGTCGCGCACAGCATGGGCGGGCTTGTCGCGCGCCGCGCGGTGGAGCAACTGGCGGCGCGGGTGCAGGGACTGTTGCTGCTCGACCCGACGCCGGAGGGCGCGCCCGTGTACGACACGTTCGACCAGACCGCCAGGAGAGTCGACCGTGTCATGGGCGTGACACAGGCGCTGGTCCGGTTCCGTCCACTGGCCCGCATGGCCAGCGGGAACGTGGGCCGCATCTTCCCGGCGGACACCTACGCGACCATGCTCGCCGAGGACTTCGTCCCCGACGGCATCGCGCAGACGCGGAAGGAGTTCAAGGCCGTGGCCGCGGCCATCCCCCGGTTGCGCGCCGAGCCGCCCGCCCTCCCGACGTGTCCCACTGTCCTGCTCTCGTCATCCCGCCCCGGCAAGGGCCGGGAAGAGCAGCAGGCCGTCATCGCCGAACACCAACGCCGTTGGGCCGAGACGCTGCCGGACGGTCGGTTCGAAGAGGTCGACTCGGGTCACTTCATCCAGGGCGAGCAACCGGAGATCGTCGCGGACCGGGTCGGACGCCTCCTCGACCAAGCGCCGGGCCGGCACGCCGGCTCAGCCTGACGGCTGCGCGCCGCGCCGCCGACCGCCCGCCCATCCGTGACCCCGCCTCCACTGCACAGCTCAGCAAGGAGCTTGAACCACGGACCTCTCACAGCCTTCTGCGACTGCGCCCGGCGATCCACATACGCGCACAGCCGTTCCTGCCGGCGCGACCCCATGGGCCTCCGATGCCGACCGGACTTCAGCAGCCGGCCGCGATCGCCTCCGCGCGGAGGTCCTCCTCGGAGGCCCCCCGGCGCCAGTAGCCGCTGAAGTGGACGCTCCGGCGGTCGAAGCCGCGCTCGCCGACGAGATGGCGGCGCAGCGCCCGTACGGTGCCGGCCTCGCCCGCGATCCAGGAGTAGGGGGTGCCGCCGGGCAGTCCGGCGGCCCGTACCGCGTCGGGCAGTGTGGTGGTGCCGCGGACGAGCCAGGTGATGTCGGCGTCGGCCCGGGTGGGCAGCCGCTGGATGTCCTCGGCGTGCGGGACCTCGATCCAGACCTTGGCCGCCGTGCCCGCGGGCAGCCAGGCCAGGATGCCCGCGGCGGCGGGCAGCGCCGTCTCGTCCGCGGCGATGAGCACCCGGTCGGTGCCGGCCGGCGGCCGGAAGCCGACGCTCTTGTTGTCCGGGGTGGCCGGGCCCAGGAGCTTGACCCGGTCGCCCGGCCGGGCGGCTGCGGCCCAGCGGGCCGCGGGGCCGGCCGGCCCCGCGGCCTGTGCCACGCCGTGCAGGACGAAGTCGACGTCCAGCTCGGCCCGTTCGCGGCGCTGCTCGCGCACGGTGTACGAGCGCATCACCCCGCGCACCGCCGGGTCCATGGTGCGCCACCGCGCGAACCAGTCGTCGCCCGCCTCGGTGGGCACGACGGGGGCCTGCCGGCCCGGGGGCGGCAGGAACAGCGAGAAGCTCTGGTCCCGGCCGCCGCCGGCGAAGTCCGCCAACTGGCCGCCGGCGAAGGTGATCCGGACCATGGACGGGCCCAGGCGGGTGCTCCGGGCGACCCGCGCGTCGAAGAAGCGGAACGGACTGGCGGTGGCAGCGGTCATGGCGGTTCTCCTTCCACGCAGGCGCGGCTCAGCGCACCTTCTTGGCACCCTGGACGGCCTTGGCGAGGTTCTCGAGCAGCGGGGCGGCGCCCGCGTAGCTGAAGCGGGGCACCGATTCCCAGGCGGTGACCTGGCCGGCCTTGACCGCGGGCAGCGCGGACCAACCGGGCTTGGCGGCCAGGTCCTTGGGCTGCAGCGCGGTGTTGCGGTTGTCCAGCAGAATGAGGTCGACCGGGTACTTGTCGGCGTTCTCCCAGCTGAGGCTTTCAAAGTAGCCGGGCTTCTCGAGCTTGTCGGGGACGATGAGGTCGACGCCCAGCTCACGGAAGTACATCAGGTCGGAGCTGACCTTCGGGTTGGAGACATAGAACAGGTCGGCACTGCCGGAAGCGGCCATCACCTTCAGCCCGCCGTTCGCCTTGGCGGCCTTGCGCACCGCCTCGGCCGCGGCCTCGAAACGGGCCTTGGCGTCGGTGACCTTCTTCGCCTTGAGGTCGGCGCCCAGGGATCCGGCGAGTTCGGCATAGCGCCGGATGGGCTCGGGGAGCGGCACCCGGGCGGTGCGGATGGCGACGCTGGGCGCGAGCCCGAGGATCTTCTTGCTGCTCTCGTTCGGCACATACCACAGGGAGTCCGGCTCATACATGTGCGTGACCAGCAGCCCGGGGCGCAGCGCCGCGTACTTCTCGATGCTGAACTCGCCCCAGACGTTGCCCAGGATTTCCACCTTGGTGATGTCCAGCTCCCCGGCCTGCGGGTCCGCCGTGCCGTCCTTGCGCCTGGTCTCGCCGAAGACGCCGACGATCCGCTCGTCGACCCCGAAGTCGTGCAGTGCCGCGGCGGTTCCCGTGAAGGCGACCACGCGCTTGGGGGCGGCCTTGGCGGAGACCGTCTTCCTGCGGTCGTCGGTGAACGACCAGGCGCCGCCCTTGCCGCCCTCGGCGCCACCTCCGCCGGAGTCCGAACCGCCGCTTCCTCCGCAGGCGGTCAGCAGGGCACCCAGGCCGAGTGCGCCGCCGGCGGCGAACAGCGTGCGGCGGGAGAGGTGAGCGGTTCCGGCATGTGGCATGGCAGTGACTCTCGTACACAAAGGGGGCCCGGGGGCTTCGAACACAGTTAGGTTAACCTAACCTAAAATCCAGTTCAGTGGCCGGGTCGGCCCTCCGGTCCCGGCACCTATCGGAGCTCTACGTGTCCCTCAGCAAGTCACCGCAGACCGCGGGCGGTTCGGTGGTCACACCGGCACCCCGGGAGCGGCCGTCCGGCGGGCGCAATGCACCACGCATCGCCGGACTGCTCGGCTCCCTGCTTCTCCTCCTCGCCGTCCTGGTGCTGAGCATCGCGGTCGGCGCCCGGCAGCTCTCCCCCGGGGAGGTGTGGCACGGCCTGACCGACCAGAACTCGGCCGGCTACCTCCAGGTGCACCGGATGCGGCTGCCCCGCACCCTGCTCGGCCTGCTGGCCGGGGCCGCACTCGGGCTGGCCGGCGGCGTGATGCAGGCCCTGACCCGCAATCCGCTGGCCGACCCCGGACTGCTGGGCATCAACGCGGGCGCCTCGGCCACCGTCGCCTCGGCCGTCGCCTTCCTGGGCGTCACCTCCTACACCGGACAGGTGTGGTTCGCCTTCCTGGGCGCGGGAATCGTCTCGGTGCTGGTCTACCTCGTGGGCGGCGGCCGCGGCGCGAGCCCGGCCCGGCTGGCGCTCGCCGGGGCCGCCCTCAATGCGACGCTCTACTCCTTCGTCAGCGCCGTCATGCTGGTCGACACCGCCTCACTGGACAAGATGCGCTTCTGGACCGTGGGTTCGCTGGCGAGCGCCGACCCCGACACGGTCGCCCTGCTGGCCCCCTTCGTGGCCGCCGGACTGGTCCTCACCCTCGCGCTGGCCCGGCCGCTCAACGCCCTCGCGCTGGGCGACGATTCGGCACAGACACTCGGCGCCCGCCCCGCCCGGGTCCGCGCGGCCGGCCTGGTGGCGGTGACCCTGCTGTGCGGGGCGGCCACCGCGGCCTGTGGGCCGATCGTCTTCGTCGGCCTGATCGTCCCGCACCTGGTGCGCGCCCTGACCGGCCCCGACCTGCGCTGGCTGCTGCCCTACTGCGCGGTGCTCGCCCCCGTGCTGCTGCTCGGCGCCGATGTACTCGGCCGGGTACTCGCCCGCCCCGGCGAACTCCAAGTGGGCATCGTCACCTCGGTCCTGGGCGGACCGCTCTTCCTGTACTTCGTCCGCGGCCGGAAGGCGGTACGGGCATGAGGACCCTGCGAACCCCCGGCGGGATCTCGCTGCGCCACCGGCCCCGGGCCCTCGCCGCCGGAGTCGGCTGCGCACTCCTGGCGCTGGCCATGTCCGTGCTCGCCATCGGCAGCGGCGACTACCCCATGAGCCCCGATCAGGTGCTGCGCACCCTCCTCGGCAACGGCACGCCCGCGGACGACTTCATCGTCAATGAGCTGCGGCTGCCCAGGGTCGTCACCGCCCTGCTGGCCGGCGCCGCCCTGGCCCTGGCCGGAGCGCTCTTCCAGTCACTGGTCCGCAACCCCCTGGGCAGCCCCGATGTGCTCGGCTTCACCCATGGCGCGGCCACCGGGGCGCTCCTGGTGGTGCTCGCCGGCGGCAGCAGCCTGGCGCTGGCCGGCGGAGCGGTGGCCGGAGCCCTGGCCACCGGCGCCCTGATCTACGCCCTGACCTGGCGCGGCGGCCTCCATGGCTACCGGCTCGTCCTGATCGGCATCGGCGTCGCGGCGATCCTCACCGGAGTCAACGGCTATCTGCAGACCCGCACCAGCGTCACGGACGCCGCACGGGCGGTGCTGTGGCTCACCGGCAGCCTGGACGGGCGCGGCTGGGACGACGCGCTGCCGCTGCTGATCGCCCTGGCGGTCCTGGTACCGGTGGTGCTCCTGGGCTGTGAACGGCCGCTGCGCATGCTGGAGATGGGGGACGACACGGCCGGCGCCCTGGGCGTGCCGGTGCCGCGGCTGCGCCTGGTGCTGCTGGTGGCGGCCGTACTCCTGGTCGCCTTCGCGGCGGCCGCCGCCGGACCGGTGTCCTTTGTGGCACTCACCGCACCCCAGCTGGCCCGTCGGCTGACCAGGTCACCGGGCCCCAACCTGCTGCCCTCGCTGTGCCTGGGGGCGGCCCTGCTGGTCAGCTGTGACTGGCTGGCCCAGCACGTCGTCTCCGGCCACCAGTTGCCGGTCGGCGTGGTCACCGGCGTCCTGGGCGGCGGCTATCTGGTGTGGCTGCTGGCCACCCAGCGCAGGACGGGCCGGATATGAGCAACCCGACGACACACCAGGACGGAGCACGGGACATGGAGCACGGTACGGCACGGCTGAGCGGGAACGACCTGACTCTCGCCTATGACCGGCGGACCATCGCCGAAGGGCTGAGCGTCGCCATACCGGACCGCTCCTTCACCGTCATCGTCGGCCCCAACGCCTGTGGCAAGTCCACCCTGTTGCGCGCCCTGTCCCGGATGCTCAAGCCCGCCTCCGGCAGTGTCCTGCTGGACGGGCAGAACATCGCCGCACTGCCCGCCAAGAAGGTGGCGCGGACCCTGGGACTGCTCCCGCAGTCGTCCATCGCACCCGATGGAATCACGGTCGCCGACCTGGTCGCCCGGGGCCGCTACCCGCACCAGAGCCTGCTGCGGCAGTGGTCGGAGGAGGACGAACGGGTGGTCGGCGAGTCCATGACCGCCACCGGGGTGGCGGACCTGGCCGACCGCCTGGTCGACGAGCTCTCCGGCGGCCAGCGGCAGCGGGTGTGGATCGCCATGGCGCTCGCCCAGCAGACGCCCCTGCTGCTGTTGGACGAGCCCACCACCTACCTCGACATCACGCACCAGATCGAGATCCTGGACCTGTGCGCCCGGCTGCACGAGGAGCAGGGCCGCACCCTGGTCGCCGTGCTGCACGACCTCAACCAGGCCGCCCGCTATGCCACTCACCTGATCGCGCTGCGGGCCGGGCGGGTGGTGGCGCAGGGGGCGCCGGAGGAGGTGGTGACCGCGGAGCGGGTCGAGGAGGTCTTCGGCCTGCGGTGCCGGGTGATCGACGACCCGGAGAGCGGGACGCCCCTGGTGGTGCCGGCGGCCCGCCGACGGGTGGCGGCTGCGGCCTGAGCCCGCCCGGCCCGGCGGGTGCGCGGCCCTGGCGGACGTCCTCAGGCCACCCGCAGCGGACCGGCCCCCTTGAGCATCCGGAGAATGGGCGCGGTGCTGGTGTCCTGGACACCGGGCAGGGCGGCGACGGGCCCGGTGAGATAGCGGTAGAAGGCCCCGGCGTCCCGGGTGCTGATGTCGGCGAAGATGTTGGTGGTCCCGGTGGTGGCCGCCGCATAGCACACCTCCGGATGGGACGACAGCGCCGTGCCCGCCGCATGAAGGCGGCTCGGCTCCACCCTCAGCCACAACGCGGCATGGAACTGCCGGTGCGTCATGACCCGCGGGTGGTAGTCGACGTCGAAGTAGAGCGCGCCCGCCGTCCGCAGCTCCGCCATCCGGCGGCGGACCGTGGTGGGCGACCAGCCGGTGGCCGTGGCGAGTTCGTCGACCGGGGTGCGCCCGTCCCGGGCCAGCACGGCCAGCAGGGCCCGGTCGGTCTCGTCGAGCGGGTAGGGCTCGGCGGGCTCGGCCAAGGCGGCGGCCGGGGTGTCCGCGGGAGTCAGGGCAGCGACCTGGTCCGGCGTCAGGGGGCCCGACCTGGTGACCGGGCTGTGCTGATGGCCGAAGAAGACATGCAGCAGACAGTGCGCCGACATGTCCAGGATGCGGGGAGTGCGGGGCAGCTTCTCCAGCAGCGGTGTCTCATCGGAATCCGGCCCCTGTGAACGGGTTGTACAAGTGATCTCGGTACCACCGGAGTTGAGGGTGACCCAGGTGGTGTCCGGCCGCCGCGCCAGCGCCTCGCCGATCGAGGCGGCCGCGTCCGGCGCGCAGCGCAGCCGCAGCCACCAGGGGGTCTGGCCCACCCGCAGCGGGTCGGCCAGACCCAGCACCCGCAGGGTGCCGCTGGTGCGCAGCCGCGTATAGCGGCGGGCCACGGTCTGGTCGGAGACGCCGAGGACCTCGGCGATCCGCCGGAACGAGGCACGGCCGTCGATCTGCAGGGCATGCCCGAGCTGCTGGTCCGGTGGATCCAGAGCGGGGAGTACCGCCTGACGAATGTCGAGATTCACCGTTTCACGCTAACCGATGTCGGATTCCGCCGCCAAGGCGGAATTGAGTGTGGCCCACTCCGATGGCCACCCCATGCTGTGGCCGAGACAGCGCACTCTTCACGACTGGAGCGACAACGATGCGTAAATGGTGGCCCCTGGTGGCCGTCTGCCTGGGAGCGTTCATGTTGCTGGTGGACGTCACCATCGTCAATGTGGCCCTGCCGGACATGGCGGACGACCTGCACGCGGGCTTCTCGGCGCTGCAATGGGTGGTCGACGCCTATGCCCTGGCGCTGGCCGCACTGCTGCTGGCCGCGGGTTCGCTGGCCGACCTCTTCGGACACCGCAAGCTGTATGTGACCGGGCTGACCATCTTCGCCCTGGCCTCCCTGGCCTGCGGGCTGGCACCCAACGCCGGTGCGCTGGTGGCCGCGCGGGCGGCCCAGGGGGTGGGCGGCGCCGCCATGTTCGCCACCTCGGCGGCCCTGCTCGGCGCCACCTACCAGGGCCGCGACCGGGGCATGGCGTTCGGCATCTGGGGCGCCGTCAACGGCGCCGCCGCGGCGGCCGGGCCGGTACTCGGCGGACTGCTGACCCAGCACATCGGCTGGCAGGCCATCTTCCTGGTCAACCTGCCCGTCGCGGCCGCCGCCATCCTGCTGACACTGCGCGTGCTGCGCACGGACCGGCCCGACGGCCAAGCGCCGCGCGAGCGGATGGACATATCCGGCGCGGTGACCTTCACCCTCACCGCGGCGGCCGCCACCTACGGCCTGATCCGCGGCAATGAATCCGGCTGGACCTCCGCGTCCACCCTGGGCGCCTTCGCGCTGGCGGCACTCTCGCTGGTGGCCTTCATCCTGCTGGAGACCCGCGTCAACCGCCGCGGCGGAAGGCCCATGCTCGACCTCGCCCTGCTGCGCCGCCCCCCGTTCGCCGCCCTGATGGGCGGGGCGCTGCTGATGCAGGGCGGCGCGTTCGGCTGGTACGGGCTGGCTTCGGTGTGGCTGCAGTCGGTGCTCGAACTGAGCCCAGTCCAGAGCGGTCTGACCCTGACTCCGGCCGCGGCGGTGGCCTTTGCGGTCGCCGTGCTGGCCGCGCGGTACCAGCGGCTGACCCCACGGGTGTCGATCGGCTGTGGAATGCTGCTGGTCGCGGCCGGTCTGCTGCTGATGTACGCCCAGCTCTCGACGGATTCCACCCGCTCCGATGTGATGGCCGGGCTGGTCCTGACCGGCGTCGGGGTCGGCCTGACCACACCGATGCTGGTATCGGCGGCCGTGAGCAGCGTCCCGCCGCAGCGGATGGGCATGGCGGCGGGCGCCGTCAACACCTTCCGCCAGCTGGGCATGACACTGGCGATCGCCGTGCTGGGCGCCGTCTTCACCGGCCGGGCCCAGCGCGTACTGTCCGATGCGGGCCTGGTCCCCGACCCCCACTCGGCGGCCGCCGCACTGGCCGGCGGCCAGGCGCAGCGCCTGGCGGACGCCGCGCCGATGGGCCGGCGCGGCGCGGCCGAGCACCTGGTCCACCAGGCCTTCGCCACCGGACTGCAGCAGGTCTTCCTCTGGTCGGCGGTGGCATCCGCGCTCGGCGGTCTGCTGATCCTGACCCTGTTCCGCCCCATGGACGCCCGGCCCGCGCCGGGTGGCGGCGAGGCCGCCCGCGCCGAGAAGCCGACGGTGACGGCTTAGGGTGCCTCCTCCTCCGTCGGAGGCTCGGCAGGTGCGTACGGCACGGGATCGAACAGCACCGCCTTGGCGATCGCCGGTGCGAACAGGGCGCCGGCCGGCGCGGACAGGGAGGTGACGCCGCGGAAGACGGCCTCGATGTCCCGGTTGCCGCGGGCATGTTGCTGCAGGCGGTTCAGGTACCAGTCGAGGGGACGGTCGACCGCGCGCGGCCGCAAGGTGTTTCCGGTGACTCCGGGCATCTTCTTGTCGGCCCCGGCCGAGACATCCCAGGCCTGGCTGATGACGGTGAACAGGGCCCGCTGCACCCGGCGCGTCGAGGGCGTGCGCCCGGTGCCGTCCAGCGCATCGCGCAGGGCGAGGGCGCTGCGTGCGGCGACCGTCATGCCCTGTCCGTAGATGGGGTTGAAGGCGCACAGGGCCTCCCCGATGGCGAGGAACCCGGCCGGGCGGCGGCCCGGCCGGTCGTAGCGGCGCCGTCGGTTGGCGGTCTGTCGGAAGCCGTGGATGGCCGAGGCCGGTTCGGCCTTCTGTAGCCAGGTGTGCAGGACCGGGTGCGGGAGTTCGGCGGCGAACGCGCGGAACCCGGCCTCGTCGGTGGGCGGTTCACAGCCCCGCAGCCCGGAGAGGATCAAGGACCAGCGGTCTCCCTCCAGCGGCATGAGAACGGCACCGCGCGGCTGGGTGGGGTCGGGACTGATCAGGACGCCCCGGAAGGGCAGTTCGGCCTCGGGGCTCGCATGGTAGAAGCGGGTGGCGTAGGCGAGGCCGGTGTCGAGCAACTCCTCGTGCGGCGGTTCGGCGCCCAGCGCGGTCAGCCAGCCGGGCGCACGGGAGGAACGGCCGGAGGCGTCCACCACGAGATCGGCTTCCAGCAGCCGGGCCTCTCGTGTCCGGGACGCACCGCCGCGCTCCCGCACCCGCACGCCCCGCACCCGGACCGCGTCACCGGCCAGCCCGGTCACCTCGGTGCCCTCCGCGACGGTGATCCGCGGGTCGGCCAGCACCCGGCGGCGTATCAGCCACTCGGTCAACGGCCGGGAGCCGGTGAAGACATGTGCGCTGGCCGGCATGCGGCGATACCAGCGCCCCAGGTGCCACTGCACGATGTCATTGGGCATGCCGACCCGGGGGGAACCGTGTTCCCGCAGCTCGTCGAGGATCCCCGGCAGCAGCGCCGCCAGCGCGTGCTGGCCGCTCTGCAGCAGGACATGCGTATGGCGGTCCTGTGGCACACCGGACCGGAACTCGGGGCCGTCGGGCAAGCGGTCCCGCTCCACTATGGTCACCCGGTCGGCGTGCCCGGCAAGCACCTTGGCCGCCAGGAGCCCGGCCAGGCTGCCGCCGATCACCACGGCATGGCGGCCCGGCTGACCGTCCCGCCCCGTCAAGTGGCCCCTGTTCTGCGCATGTTGCCCGTTCGCTGTGTCCACCGTGCCCCTGCCCGTTACCTTGATCGACTACTGGTCGGGGGCGATCCTATGCCGAGCGGACGATCATGCAACGCCGCCCCCGGCCGAGCCGGCGGCGGGCGGGAAGCGGCAAGTCATACCGACGGGGCCCGCGTTGCACGCGGTGAGCGGGCGAGGCCCGGCTCACCCCGGACGCAGAAAACGGCGCAGCCGCTGCAGCGGCCAGGTGTTGATCACATCGTCCTTGGTCAGCCACCCGCGCTGCGCCGTCCCCACGCCGTATCGCATAGAGGACAGATGGGTGATGGCGTGCGCATCCGTGTTCACCGCGAACCTCACCCCGTGCCGCTTGGCGCGCAGGATGTCCTCGTCGCACAGGTCCAGCCGCTCGGGATGCGCATTGATCTCCAGGGCGGTGCCGGTCCGCGCGCAAGCCGCGAACACCGCGTCGAAGTCGGCGTCGATGCCGGGCCGTTTGCCGAGCAGCCGGGTGGTGGGGTGGCCGATGATGCCCACCCGCGGGTTCTCGCAGGCGCGCACGATCCGGCGGGTCAGCTCCGCCCTGCTCTGGTTGAAGTGGGAGTGCACGGATGCGATACAGAGATCGAAACCCGCCAGGAACTCCTCGGGCCAGTCCACCGAGCCATCCGGCCCGATATTGAGCTCGGTGCCGTGCAGCAGCCGCAACCTGCGGTGTTTTCCATCGAGTTCCCTGACCCGCTCGCGCTGCGCCAGGGCCTTCTCCTCGGTCATGCGCTGCATATACAGATCGGGGGCGTGATCGGTGACGGCGTAGTAGGCGTAACCGCGGCCGGCGGCCGCGACGACCATGTCCTCAAGGGGGGCCAGCCCATCGGTGAGGTCGGTATGGGTGTGCAGATCACCGCGGATGTCGCTCTCGGCGAGCAGGTCGGGCAGCTCGTTCCGCAGCCCGGCGGCGATCTCGCCGCGGTCCTCGCGCAGGGTGGGCGGGATCCACGGCAGACCGAGCCGGGCGTAGATCTCCTCCTCGGTCGCGGAGACCACCTTCCGACCGCTCTTGACCCGGAAGAGCCCGTACTCGGACAGCTTCAGCCCCTGGCGCACCGCGAGTTCACGCACCCGGATGTTGTGCGCCTTGGACCCGGTGAAATACAGCAGACCCGCCCCCCAGGAGCCGGGCGGCAGGACCCGCAGATCCACCTGCAGACCCTTCGAGGTGCGAATGGAGGTCTTCTTCTCGCCGCTCACCACGACCTCGGCGGTGTACGGGAGATGGCTGAACACCTCCATGAACGGGGCCGACCGGTCGGCGGCGACCAGGACGTCGACGTCCCCGATGGTCTCCCGCATGCGCCGCAGCGAACCGGCGTAGGCACACCCCTCGCACCCGCTCACCCGCGACAGGTCCCCGACGACCTGTTCCGCGACGTCCATCGCCGCACCGATGAGGATCCGGCCGCCGGCCTGCTGCATCAGCGCGATGCCATGCAGGATGTTCTGCTCGGTCTTCTCGCCGAAGCCCTTGAGATCACGCAGCCGCTCCTCATGGATGGCGTCGAGCAGCCCCGCCACGGAGGAGACCCCCAGCTCCTCGTAGAGCGCCATGGCCTTCCTGGGACCGAGCATGGGAATGGTGAGCAGCTCCCGCACCCCGGCCGGGATCGCCGCCCTGGTCTCCTCGATCGCCGGAACCTGGCCGGTGCGCAGATATTCCACGACCTTGTCGGCGATCGACTTCCCCACATGAGGGATCTCCCGCAGACCCGCGGCGTCGAGCTTCGACACATCGGTGGGGAAACCACCGATCGCCCGGGCGGCCTTCTCATAGGCGCGCGCCTTGAAGGCATCGCCACCCGTGATCGCGACAAGATCGGCGTACTCCCGGAGCAGCGCCTCGACCTCCGCATTGGACCGGACCATATGTTCAGCGTGCCACTCGGGCGGCATCGGCACATTCCGGAGCGGCACCGGGGCGCATACGCACCGGTGAGAGGCGTTACCGGCGCTCGGGGCAGCCGGGGGAGATATCGTCATCCGGACTGCGAGTCGGGGAGGGAATTCGTGGATCCGTTCACGATGTCGGCGCTGTTCTCGGCGATCGACACGGTGACATCAGGAGCGCTGTCCGGGGCGGCCGGGGAGATGGGACGGCGGAGCGCGGAGGGACTGGCCGGGCTGGTACGCCGGGCCGTGCGCCGCGGCGACAGCACCGCAGACGACGGCATGGATCCCGCCTTGCCGACGAGCGAGAACGGGCGCCGGGAACTGGCCGCCCTGCTGTACGAACACGCCTGCACGGAACCCGACTTCGCTCGTGAGATCACCGCCTGGCTGCGGGAGACGGCGTGGCTGGGCCGGTTCGTGGTGCCCCCGGAGGCCCGCTGCCCACAGACGCTCCCGCCCGCCAACACCACCTTCACGGACCGCGACTCGATCCGGAACCAACTGGCCGGGCTGCTGGACAGCGCCGCCGAGAACGCCGGTACCCCAACGGTCGTGGTGCTCGTCGGCCCCGTTGGCATGGGCAAGTCCACCGCCGCCGTACAGCTGGCGCACGAGCTCAAGGAGCGTTTCCCCGACGGGCAGTTGTATGTGGATCTGGACGGAACATCGGCGGCCGAGGCACTGTCACCCTCCGACGTGCTGGTGCACTTCCTGGACCAGCTCGGGGTACCCGCGGACCGGGTGCCGCCCGTGCTGTGGAGACAAACCGCTCTCTACCGCGACCGCATGGCCGACCGGCGCATGATCGTCATCCTTGACGACGCACACTCGCCCGCACAGCTCCGCCCCCTGCTCGCCGCCGCCCCCGGCTCGCTGGTACTGATCACCAGCCGGCACCGCCTGGACGAGCTCGCGGCGGACCCCGGAGCCCTGCACATCCCGGTCGGCCCGCTGACGGCGGACGACTCCGTCCTGATGCTCTCCCGCATCGTCGGGCCGGACCGGATCGCCGGCCATGAGCAGAGCGCCCTGGCCGTGGCCAGGATATGCGGCGGCTCACCGCTGGCGCTCAGCTCCACCGGATCCCGTATCGCGGTACGGGAACACCTCACCTGGGAAACGGCCGAACTGCAGCTGGCGGATCGGCAGCGGCACGGCCGGGACGAGGAGACCACAGACATGGGAGAACACGGCACGGACCTCTCCTACCAAGAGCTCCGCCCCGAGCCCGCCCGCCTCTACCGGCTGCTCGGGGCATGGCCAGGGCCCACCCTCACCGTCGGAGCCGCCGCCCGGGCCGCCGACATCGACGAGGACACCGCACGAGCCCTGCTGGAGGAGCTCGCCGACGTCCACCTGCTGCAGGAAGTCGCCGAGGAGCGCTACCACTTCCACGACCTGGTGCGCCGCCACGCCGAGCGACGAGCCCAGGAGGAAGACGGCCATGCGGGCATCGCCGCCGCCATCCGCCGCATGATCACCTGGCACCTGGGCTTCGCGGCCGCCGCCGAATTCCGCGTCATCCCCTCGCGATGGCGCCTCGGCGCCGCCTACCTCCGCCTGACCCTGCCCGGGGAACGCGACCCCGAGGACGGCCGCGCCGCCCTGGCCGAACTGCGCCGCGAACGCGCGAATCTGGTCGCCGCCGTGCGCGCCGCCGAAGAGTACGGCTTCGACGAACTGGTGTGGCAGCTGTGCGAGGCGATGTGGGGCCTGCACCTGCGGCTCGGCTTCCACGAGCAGTGGGTCGAGACCCACCTGAAGGGTGTCGACGCCGCCCGCCGCTGCACCGCCGAGTTCGGCGACCCACGCGCCGAAGGCCGCATGCTGACCCAACTCGCCTTCGCCTACCTGGGACTCGGCCGCCTGGACGACGCCGAGCAGGCACTGGCCGAGGCGGCCGCTGCGGACCAACGGGCGCAACACCGGCGCGGACAGGCGACCGCCGTGGAGTCGCTGGGCCTGCTGCGCCTGAAGCAGTGGCAATACACCGAAGCGGAACGGTGCTTCACCTCGGCCCGGCGCATCCTGCTCACCATCGGCCCCGGAGAGGACGGCGAGCAGGATGTGCCCCGCGCCTCGGCACTGCTGGAGCACCACATCGGCCGCGCCCTGCGCGGACAGGAGCGCTTCGACGAGGCGGTCCGCCAACTCTACGAGGCCCTCGCCCGGTTCCGCGGCCTGGCGGAACGCGACCTCTACAACGAGGGCCGGGTGTATATGAGTCTGGGCGAGACCCAGCTGGACGCCGGCGACCCGGCCGCCGCCCGCGTATGTCTCGACAAGGCCCTCGGCGTCATGGCGAAGGAGGGGGCCGAGCTGCAGCGGGCCGACGCCGCCGAGCTGCGGGGCCGCTGCGCCCGGCAGTTGGGCGACCCGGTGTCGGAGGCCGAGGACCTGCGCACGGCCGCCGAGCTGTATGAGCGGGCCGGTGATCACACGGCCGCGGCCCGGATGAGGGCCCGCCTGGCCGAGTTGGACGAGAGAGGGAACCGTTAGAAGCGCCCTCTAACCCCCGACAGCGTGCTCGACGCCGATCCGATGCGATTCGCCGCCCGTGACCACCGTCATTCCGTCCGCCGCCGCGGCCAGCGTCCGCCCGCCGGCGAGCCACGCATGGAGCGCGGACGCATAGGCGGCCGGGTCGCCCAGGTCGGCCCGGCCGCCCGCCTCCGGCGCGGCCGTCAGGTGGACGAGATGCCCGCCGCGGGTGCGCACCGTGCAGCGGTCCGGCCCGGTGACATACGCGGCGAGCGCACAGTGCGGATGGCGCGCGAGCACCTCCGCGGTCCAGGCGGCGGGCGGGCCGATCCGGGGGTCGTCCGCCGTGCCGTACCGCACGATCACATCGGCGATGCTCAGCCGGCTGATGTCCCGGGTGTCCTCGTGGACCACCGTATGGGCGCCGCCGGTATGGCTGTTCTCGGACTCGGGCCCATGGGGGGAGTCCGCGAAACGCGTGACGGCGATCCGTGGCGGAGCGGCTCCGGTCAGCCGGGTGAGGACCCGCACCGGGGCGGTGCGCACGGCGGGTTCAAAGGGTGGCAGCGGCAAGGGGGCGAGACAGGCCGGACCGTCATCCGGCTCCGGAATGCCGATGAGGTCGTAGAAGAGACGGCGCAGCAGCGCGCCGGACTTGCCGGGTGAAGAGCTGGCCTGTGCCGCCAACTCGGCATGATGGTATGGATGATGATGCTCCATCACCTGGTCGAGCTGAGCGCGCAGGCCGCCCCGGCGGGACAGCCTGGGCGCCGTCCGGCCCAGGGCGGCCACCGGTGAACCGGGATCGAGGTCGTCCTGCGGGAAGGCGCCCAGCAGGACGGGGGTGCCGATGGATGCGGCGTAGTAGGTGACGCTGCCATGGTCGCCCACCACGCAGTCGGCGGCGACCAGGGCCTGCCGCCAGCCGTCCAGCGGGGGAATGACGGTGAGTCCGGCCCGGCGGGCCCGGTCCAGCCAGGCCCGCAGCTGCCCGGGACCGTGCCCGTACCAGATGTTGGGGTGCAGGACGGCCACGGTGCGGTACTCGTCGGCGGGCAGTTCCGCCGCCAGCCGGGGGAGCAGCCAGGGCAGCAGGTCGCCCTCGGCCCCGCGGTCACCGAACAACGACCGTGGTGACCATGTGGAGTTGACCACCACCAGTCGTTGACCGGGTGTCACCCCGAGCGCGCGCCGGAAGCGCTCACGGTGGGGCAGGGCATCGACGAGGCGGTCGTAGCACGGGTCCCCGGCGAGCACCGCGGTCGGAACGGCTTCCGGGCACGCGGCGGCCAGCCGCTCCTCCTGCTCGGGGTGGGACAGCACGGTGGCGGTCGCCAGGGGACGGCCGTTGTACAGCAGCCAGTCGGGCGAGAGCCCGAAGACGGGAGCGGGTGTCCGGTGTCCGGTGTCCGGTGTCCGGTGTCCGGTGTCCGGTGTCCGGTGTCCGGAGCCTCTTATTGTAGCCAATCCCGTGCGACAGCACGGCCAACTTCCCCTGGATCAGATGGAGTTGACCTCCATAGCTCGCGGATATGGCGAGATCGACAGGGGTGGTCGTGGCCTGCTCCCAGGGCAGCACCGGCAGCTCCGCCGATGCCAGCAGCTCGGGCACGCCCGCGAGGAACGGCGACGAGCCGGTGCAGGTGGCCAGCAATTGCAGCCGGAGGTCGCCCCGCAGAAGGGGGAGGATGTCCAGCAGCCGGGTCGCCGAGGTCACATTGTGGACGATCAGGAGCACGGGCCGGGAGGCCGCCCGGGTCCTCCATCGTTCGGCATCGGCGCCGACCGGAACCCTCAGCCGCTTTACCTCATGCGCCACTCGGAGCCCCTCCCCGCATCGCCTGTTACCCCGCACCTGGACTGTCGTGCGATATTACCGTCCAGGGGATCTTGCCCAGGTGCCACCGATCACGTCGGCGTGCGGAACTCCTCGAGGAACGCGGCGCAGAAGACCTCGAGGTCGGCCGGCTTACGGCTGGTGACCAGGGTGTTGGGCCCGCGCCCGCACACCTTGACCGGTTCGTCGACCCAGGTCCCGCCCGCGTTCTGGATATCGGTGCGCAGGCTCGGCCATGAGGTCAGGGTCCGGCCGCGCAGCACATCGGCCTCGACCAGGGTCCAGGGTGCGTGGCAGATCGCCGCGACCGGCTTGCCCGCGGTGAAGAACTCCCGGGCGAAGGCGACCGCCTGCCCGTCCAGCCGCAGGGCGTCCGGGTTGGCGACCCCGCCGGGCAGCAGCAGGGCGTCGTACTCGGCCACGCCGGTATCGCGCACGGCCTTGTCCACCGGGAAGGTGTCCGCCTTGTCGAGGTGGTGGAACGCCTGGATGCGGCCGGGCCGGGTGGAGACGAGCTGTGGAACGCCGCCCGCGTTCTCGACCGCCCGCCAGGGGCCGGTGAGTTCGACCTGCTCGACGCCCTCGGGCGCCATGAGAAACGCGACCCTCATGATGTCGTCCTCCGGGACGCTAGGTGTAACGGCAGAGGCCGCCGGTTCCCTGAGGTGGAGCCCCTGCCAGGCCGGGTTCCAGCACTCGTACGTCCGCGCCGGTGAGCAGGGCCGTCCGGACGGCCACATCGGCCAGCCGGCCTTCGTGGACGGACCCGTTGCCCGTCGGCAGGTCCTCGCGGCGTTCGCGGACGTCGGTCGGTGCGGGGCCGAACCAGGCCGTGCGCTGGTCCTGCGGATCGTCGGTCACCGCCAGGATGCGCAGCCGGCCGACGGCCAGGGCGTCGAGCGTGTCATGGACGCCCACGACCGCGTGCCCGCCCGGTGAGCGCTCCGACTCCAGGAGGCGCAGCAGCCCGGCCGTGCGCGCGTGCCCGGCTCGGGAGGCCTCCGCCGCCACCTGGGACGCGCGTTCCGTCGCCGCCCCGTCCTCGCTGCGGCTGCCGCTGACCTGACCCACCGTCACATCGCGTCGGACCCACTGCGGGAGGTGCTTCACCACGTACTGCCGCGCCCGCACATCACCGGCCAGCAGGAGCAGTCGGGCCGACAGTTCGGTGAGGGCGGTGCCCAGAGCTTCGGCGACCCGGGTTGCATTGTGCTCCCAGGAGTCCTCGGCCCGGTGCTGGAAGCGCATCTGGGACATGCCGCCGGGCGCGCTGCGGACGATCTCGTCGTCCGGGCCGGTGACCGTGCGCCGGATGGCCTCGGTCGAGCCCTCCGGGTAGAGCAGCAGGTCCGCGCCCGTGCGGTCCACGACGGCGACCACTCGGGCGGGATGGTCCTGGCGCCACTCCAGCAGGGGCAGCAGATGCGGTACCGGCGCGTATTCGGCGAGGTCCCCATGGGGGGAGCCGGGCAGTTCGGCGGAGTGCCGCACCTCGCCCCCGGTGGCGAACACGGCGAGGGTGCCGGTGCCGGGCAGGGAGTCCAGGACCCGGGAGGTGACTGCGTCCAGGGTGTCCTGGCCGGCCCCCTCACGGGCCAGCCGGGCGGCCAGATCGCGCCAGCGGGCCTCGGCCTCCTCGACCCGTTGCGGGCGTGCCTCGCGGTCGAAATAGACCGATACAAAGGGGCCCGGCGCATCCAGCAGATCGCGCAGGGTCCCGGTGCCGGTCCGGGTGGCAGTGGTCATATGGCTCCTCCTTCCACCTCTCTCCAGGTGAACAGATGTGGCCACCGGACGCCAGCGCGCACCGGCTCCGTCCGGACCGGTCCGCCGTCTTCGCAGATCAGAGGCGCGCGATGCGGAGAAAGCCAGGGCTTCCCGGTCGGCCTAGGACTGAATCTGACCTAGATGATTCCTCCGGCCCGGCGACTTCGCCGCCGACATCGGGGAGTTCTTCGTCAAGGTCCGCTGACCGTCTACCAATTGATCTCGTAGGGGTCGCCATAGACCCGCCACTTCAGCGGGGGCCGCAGTTCGAGGTTGCCCGCGTTGAGGAACACCCGCTGCTCGGTTTCCACCCGGCTGGTGTCCGCGTGGGCGACCTTCCTCCGCAGCACCTTGGTGCGGGCGTCGAGATAGGCGCCGAGGTAGGTCTTCTCGTCGCCGCCCCGCGCCGGGGGCGGGACATGGGACAGCACGGTCCCGCGGATCCAGCGGAAGCTGTACGGTCCCACGCCGGGCCCGTGCTGGACGATCGCGTCGTAGTAGGCGAACTGGCCCAGCGCATGCAGGCCGTCGGCCTTGGCCAGCCTGACCGCGGGGTTGAAGTAGTCGGTGTCGCGCACGGATTCCTGGGCATCCCGGAACGCCTGGTCCCGGGCGGCCTGCCGCCAGGCCGCCTCGAACGGCCGGCCGAGCCCGGCATGGGAGCCGCTGCCCCTGGCCCTGCGCAGGGCGGGCAGGTAGGGCGCGAGCGGATTGCCGGGCCGGTGCTCGGTATAGAGCTCGACGAGGGTGAGCATGTCGCCCGTGCCGGAGGTGAAGCCGATGATGCCGCCGGTGTAGCCCTGGCCGTCCTCCTTCAGGAAGCCGAACTGGGCGCGCCAGTCGAGGGTGGAGTTCTCGGCGCTGGACACCAGCTGCATGGCGATGTCCTTCTTGTGTGGATCATCCAGGTCGGCTCCGGGCGCGGGGATGGCGGACGCGGTGCCGGGGCCGGACGCGAGGAGGGCGACGGCCGCTCCGATGAGGGCGGAGCGGGCCACCGCCGAGGCATGCTCGGACATGTCGGACATGGTGGGAGTCTCCCTCCCCGGCCGGTCCCGGTGTGGCATCAGCGCCAGGTGTCGTCGAGCGTCACCGTCCCCGAAGCGCCGGTGGTGCAGCTGCGATTGGGATCGCTCTCCCAGCTGACGGAGCCATCGGGGTTCTTCTTGACGTACTTGTACTCGATGGACGTACGGGCGGGCAGGGAGACCACCGCGCTCCACACCGGGTATCCGGCCGCGCTCATCGGCACGGCCCTGGCCGGGTCCCAGGAACCCAGCTCGGGGACCGAACCCACGACAAAGACGTTCTGGCCCCAGGAGGTGGTGGCCTTCTCGTGGAAGGCCGCCGACACCCGGCCGGACGGATCGCCGTCGGCGTACCGCCGGGCGACGACGTCCGGGGTCTCCACGGTCTTCCCCGCGCCGATGTCGATGGCGAGGCGTACATACTGCGCCATCGCCCACATCAGCGGGGTGGCGGAGTTGTCGGGCCGGCCCCGGGTGAAGGCGCCGGTGGCCGGGCCGTCCCAGATCTGTTCGGAGATCTGGTGGCCGTCGTTGGCGGCCCGGGCCATGGCGGAGAGCATCTCCAGGGCGCCCCGGGTGTTCCCGGTCTGCACATCGTGCTCGCCCCGTTCGCCGCTGAGCACCGGCCAGGGGCGGCCCACGCCGGTGCCAGTGTAGTCGCCGCCGTCGGCCCGCTCGCCATAGCCGTCGTGGTTGTAGCGGCTCCAGTAGGCGCCCTGTCCGGGAAGGCCGGTGCGGATCGTCGCGTCCACGGCGGTGAGCGATGTGGTGATCCGCGGGGCGGACGGCGACATCACACCGAGCCGGGAGAGCTCCAGGAAGCCCTGGTCGACGATGGCGCGCTGGTCCCAGGTTCCGCCGCCGTTGGAGATGGTGAGCGGGTCGGCGTTGTCCGGCTTGCCGTTCGGGGTGATCCGCAGGTAGTACGAGCCGCCGCCGATCGGCCCGGTGATGGTGTAGGTGGTGGTGTCGATCGCGGCCCGCATGGCGTCCGCCTTGGCCAGGTAGCCGGCCGCCCGGGCCCCCTCCCCACGAGCCCGGGCGATGTCCGCCGCGCACACCAGACCGGCGACTTCGGCGGCCATGGTGGACGGGGAGTAGCCGCTGTTCTCCTCCCAGCGCTCCTGGTCGGTGACCGGGCCATGGGCGACGATGTGGTCGGCGAGGAGCCGGAGCCTGGGCCAGGTCGCCGCATCCTTCCGGCCGAGCTGATAGGCGAGGATCAGCGGGAAGGCGACCTGGTCCTCCTGGGTGCCGTTCCACACCGGGGTTCCGTCCAGCCAGGAGTTCTGTTTGACGGAGCCGCTGTCGGTCACCTCATGGGCGAGGATGTAGTCCAGCGCGTCATTGGCGTCGGCGGTGGCGCCCGCGGCCAGCAGGGCGGTCGCCATCTGGTACTGGTCCCGGGTCCACACCAGGTGGTAGCCGTGCGCGCCCGGGGCGTCGGCGCTGACGCTCGCGCCCCAGGGCGTCACCGGCGCGGCGACGAACCCGCCGGTGAAGGTCTTGTCCTCGTCCGCCTTCACCTCCATCAGCGAGACGTAGTACTGGCGCCTGAGCCGGGCGTCATGGGCCACCGAGGCGGGCGCGGCGTGCAGCCGGGAGACCCAGGAGTGCCAGCCCGCCCGGAAGGCGGCCTCCGCCGCGGCGAAGCCGGTGTCCAGCGAGGCCTTGGCATCGGAAGCCGCCGCGCTCCGGCCGGAGTTGAAGGCCAGGGCCAGGGTGAAGGTCCGGGAGCCGCTGTCCGGCACGGGAATACGGGCGGTCTGGGTGATGTGCCCCGGGGTGTCCGCGCGCTGCCCGGGGGTGGTGAGGGTGTGATGGTCCGTCAGCTCGGTGGCACCGTCACCGGGGGTGCCCGCATAGCCGGTCGAGGTCCGGGTGAAACCGGTGGACGCGGCCAGGGCACTGGCGACCGGCCCGTTGGAGGCGGTCAGGACATTGCCGGTGGCGTCGGTGGCACCCGTGTTGCCCATGCCCTGGTTGCCCAGCGCCGGGCTGTAGTGCGCATACAACGACAGGGGAATGCCGGAGAGATTGCTGAAGGTGGTCCGCACCAGGACGACGGACCGGGCCGGATCGGCGACATAGGTCTTGGTGATGCGGTACTTGCCGTTCGCCGCGGTGTTGGTCTGCCGCCACTCCAGCGAGGTGGGGTCCACCAGGGAGACGGCATGACGGGTGTCGGCAACCTCGTTGTCGGTGAAGGTCGAGCCGTCGGTCACGTAGTACTGGAGGCCGAAGGTGGCCGGCGCGTCGGGCCGTGGGAAGAAGGCGTTCTCCAGCTCGCCGTTGCCGACCGTGTACCAGACCTTGGAGTCCGGGGACAGCGCGTCCGCGAAGCCGTCGACGCGGGGCTCGTTCCAGTGCGAGGCCACCCCGGGCGCTCCCGGGGCGGGAGCCGCCGCGGCCGGTGCGCCCGCCGCCGCCAAGGCGGCGGCGGCCATGGCCACGGCGGTGAACAAGGAGGTCGCGCGGAACCTGAGTCCGGTCTTTCTGGTTCTCCTGATGCTCAAGAGGATGTCCACGCCGCGAGAGTGAACTCGCCGGATGGGTACCTGTCAATGCGTCAGGCGTTCCTCGAGAAGCCCGATCTTTCCGTCGAGCGGGCTGGGCATGTCCGGCCAGACGTCGATCTTGACGATGGCCTGGACCCGGGGCGCCTTGGCGGCGACGGCCTCGGTCGCGCGTTTGACCACGTCCATGACCTCGTCCCAGTCACCCTCGATCAAGGTGTACATGGAGTCCGAGCGGTTCTTGAGACCGGATTCACGGATGATTTTCACTGCGTCGGCGATGTAGTCGGCGACGCCGGCTTCCACTCCCATGGGGGTCAATGCGAAGGCGACGAGCACGAGTTCTCTTCCTTTTCGGGGGCTGGAGGGTGATCAGGCCGTGCCGAGCGACGACCGGTAGGCGTGGACGGCCGGTGACCGGTAGGCATCGGCCACTTGCAGCAGATGGTCGATCTCGTCCGCGAGGTCGTTCGCTCCCGGACCGGCGAGGTTGGCCGTCTGGGACTGCGGGACCACGCCGTCGTTCTTCGCCCGGAGGGCGGCGGTGAGCCAGCAGGCGGTGAGATGGGCGTCGCTCAGATGGCCGGGGACGCCCTGATCGGTGACATGCCGGTGGGCCAGGTCGAGAGCGGAGGGGGTGACATAGTTGCGGAGTACGATCATCGCGTCCCTGATCTCGATCACCCGCCGGTACAGGCGCAGTTGGAGGGGGATCACCAGACTCCGCACACCGCTGTCCGGGGCGAGGACGACATCGGGGTTGGCCGCGGTGAGATCCCGCCACAGCGGGGCCAGCTGCCGGTAGGACCTGCCGTCCCGGCGGCGCTCGCGCACCTGGGTCACCACGGGCAGTGCCACGCCCACCGCCATGAACAGGGCCTCGACGCCGGTGACGGGCGAGAACAGCGGGGCAATGTCCGTCGAACGCGTCTGCAGATAGACGAGCTTGAGGACCCAGAGCACATCCGCCAGCAGCATCCCGGTGCCGAACAGGCGCAAGCCGTAGCGCAGCAGCCGGGGAGTGTCCTGCCGACGCCCATAACTCCAGCACACCAGCCAGCAGGTGGTGTCCGCGATCAGGTGGAAGGAGAAGAAGATCCACCAGTAGGCGTCCGGAACGCCGGGAGTCGACGCCGAGGGGGCGATGATGTTGCGCGTGTGCGCGGGAGCGCCCTGGTCCAGGAGCACCAGAGTGGTCATCACCGAGACGGCGGCACTGAACACCAGCCCGGTGTGACGCTGCCGCCCCGCGGCTCCCAGGATGAACCACAGCACCGCGGAGGCATCGACGATGGCGAACAGGTGCGTGGTCATGTCGATCCAGTGCGCGTCCGGGACCACATGCGCCAGGAACTCGGTGACGGGGTCGAGATGGGTCGACATCGCCAGGGCGATCATGATGATCGCGAAACACAGCGGCCGCTGCTCCCGGTTGCGCAGATGGGGAGCGCGGGCCAGCGCCACCACCCACAGGGCGGTGATGCCGACGGTCTCTATCCACGTGGGCATGACGCTCCCGAGTGCCGGGCCGTCCGCAGCCCCATGGCGGACTCGAGCCCGCCCAGCATGCCGGAGAGCAGCGTCGGGCCGGGGACGCGGCCGGCGGCCTCCAGGATGAGGCTGGCGATCATCTCCGCTTCCTGCTCCTGCTCATCGGAGTACTCGATCCGGGGCAGGATGTGCCGGATCGACTCCGGGTTCGCGATGTCGATGTGCCGGTAGAGGCTCTGATCACCGCCCGTCGGCCGGTGTTCGCACACCATGTGTCCGATCTCGTGCACGATGATGTGCTCCTGGTGCAGGTGGCTGGTCTGCGCGTCATAGAAGATGTAGTCCCCGTGCTCGGCCACCAGCCACATGCCCGATGGTGTGCCGGGAACCGTCGGTGTCGGCAGGGGGAGCAGATGCACGGGGCGTTCGCGCCCCGACGCGAGACGGTCGCACAGTTCCCGGGCGGAGAAGGGCTCGGGCAGGGTGATCCCGTTGATCACCTTCTGACATTGGCGGCGCAGTCGCCTCCAGTGCATCTTCGTCGGCTCTCCGGGGCTCGTCGGGATGGGAGGACACACCAACTGGTAGTTGGCTTGCATCATTTCACCGTCCCGACTCATCTGCGCTGCGGAGGCTGGCGGTTTTGCACGCCCTGCTCCAGGTCGCGAATCTGCCTGATCATGTCAGCGGCCATGCGCTTCCCCTCCGGGGACAACGCGGCGAGGTCACCCCGTAAATACACCGCGCTCACCCCGGCCTCGGCCATGGACTGTTCCAGCTCACGCCGGGCCAGCAGCTCCTCGTCGTCCGTCTCCCCGGATGAGGTGTCGTCCGTGAAAGAGGTGTCGTCCGTGAAATAGGCCAGGGGGACGTCGAAATAGGTGGCCAGGGCGCAGAGATGCCGCAACGGCGGGCTGGGCTGCTCGCCATGGCACAGCTTGCGCAGATATGCGCCGGAGAACTTCTCACCCGAGCGTGCGGCGACGTCCGCGGCCAGGGAACGGTAGAAGGACTCCTCCCCGGCGCTCGGTGGGGCCGGTCGCCCGAGCAGCTTGTCGAGCTTCTCCGCCAGCCCGGACCGGCAGTCGGGAGCGTCGCCCACGGCGGTGCGGCCCATGGCGGGCGACGGCTGATCGTGGAAGTACGCCGCGGGAACCTCGAAATATTCTGCCAGGGCCTCTATGTGGCGCTTGGTCGGGTTGTCCCGTTTTCCTTTGCGTAACTGCCAGATGTAGTTGCCGGAGATCACCGGCTCGCCGGCCTTGATGTTGATCACTGCGGCGATGTCATTGGTGGATAACGCCTTGCCCTGCTCACGGCTTCGCACGCGGATCAGGTGGTCCAACTTCTCGGCCAGTCCGGCCGGCTGTCTGTCCTCGCTCCCCAGCACGCCACCGCTCCCCTCGACAATGTGAACGTGAGACAACCACTCTAGTGGAATCCCGGCCGCTCGAGCAGGTGTCCTGTTGAGGCCTGGCCACAGGTGCCGCGATGCCCTACTCTCACGCCTGAGTCATTGACTCAGGCGTGAGTTGGATGGGGAGGGGGGCTCCCGCCTGTGACCTCAGTCAACGCCTCAGGGCCTCTTCGGATGTGTGGGAGCGATGGCCCCGCCGGGCACCCCCGGGCGGGGTGTGCGGATCAGTCCACGCCTGTGTCAAGTCACCACCGGCTCCTTGGAGATGCCATGGCGGATGAGCCGGGCTCGCACCGAAGGAGGACATCGGATTGACGCTCCACCGATACGCCATCGCGCCCGCCTTCCCCGAGCCGTACACCGATCCCACGGCAGCGGAAGCCTGGCAGCAGGCCGAGGCCGAGCTGGTCACCTCGGCCCAGCGGCTGGCCCGCCTGATCGCCGACACGCTCACCGCCATGCTGCCCGAGGCCGCATACCTCGTCCTCACCTGCGACGACGGCGACGAGCTGGAACTGCACAGCCTGTTGAGCGCACAGGGCTTCCTGCTGTGGGACTTCATCCACCACGACGACCCGCTCCCGGCCCTGCCGCCGGACAGCCCGCTCGGCGCCCAGTGGCCGGACGACCCACGCCGTGCCACCACCCTGCTGCCCCTGCTGGCCGCACTGCGGCGGCGGGGCATGACCTTCGACCACCTTCCCGAGCAACTGGCCGTCGGCGACGTCCCCCGCTTCGCCCACTGTCTGCTGCTGTCCCCGACCGCCCGCCCCGCACGGTGGGCCTGGGACTGCGCGGAAGCCGACATCCAGCACCGGCTGCGCCCCTACCCCATCGCCCGGCGCGCCGCCCGGCGCCGCCCGGTGCCGGTCCAGACGCCGCCGGCGGCCGTGACGATGCCGACGCCCCTGGTGCGCTGAGAGACGACCTTGCCCGGGCAGAGCCGCTTCGGCTTCTCCCCGCGCAAGGCGGCGTCCACACGCCCGCCCGGCAGGCCGTCATGCGCCGCGGTCCCGAAGTAAGAACCCGAAGTAAGAAGCAGGCTCCGCGGGTGGGTGACGCCGGGGCGGGTCAGGTCGCCTTCGGGCGCTTGACCCAGCCCTTCTTCACCAACTGGTCGCAGTGCCACTTGGCGTGGCCGGCGCTCTCGCCGTTCTTCCGGGCGGCGCTGACGCAATCCGCGTATGGAAAGGGCGGCTTGTCGGCGGCCGCCGCCGATGCACCCACTCCGCCGACCGCAAGGGCCGCGACCAACGCGATGACCATCCGACGCACAGGGCTTCTCCTCTCCTCGCTCCGAAGCACCCGCGCTCCGGGCTCGCCACCACTCAACGAGCCGGGCCTCCCGCAAGAAACGATCCCGCACGCCGGTACGCGGCGTCGGGCCGTTGGCCCCCGGGGCGGGGTACCTCATCGCGCCATGATCGTTCCATTGGCGCTCAGTGGCGACAGGCCGTCGGTGGTCTCCCGGCCCGTGCCGAGGCCGAAGGTCCGATGCAGGGTACGGACGGCGTCCGGGACCCGGGAGCCGGGGCACAGGGCCGTGATCCGGTCCCCTGACGTGGAGACGGCCTCGCAGCGTATCCGCGCCACGGCCAGTGCCTGGCTGAAGGCCGCGATCGTGGCCGCCCGCATGCGGGACCCGACGACCGACACGGTGCCGATGTCGTCCCTGGCGGCCAGCTCCCGGTAGCCGACCTCAACCCGCCGCTCGCGCAGCACGGCCAGCGCGGCGGGAGCGGCGCCGCGCGGCAGCACCAGGGTGATGTCGCCGCGCCGTCCGTCCGGCGACGGCACCAGGTGGTGCACGGCCAGGTCGACCTCGGTCTCGGCGTCGGCCAGGCCGCGGAAGACCCTCGCCAGGGCCTCCGGATGGTCGGGGACGGCGGTCATGGTGAGCCGTGTGCAGGACAGGTCGTGGGCGACACCCGTGATCGCCTCACTCGTCGGCCGGGGGCTCGCGGCATCCCCCGACACCACCGTGCCCGGGCCGTCGGCGCGGGCCGACCGGACGTGAATGGTCACCCCGTGCCGGCGGGCGTATTCCACGCTGCGCGGAGCCAGCACCTTGGCGCCGCTGTCGGCCAGCTCCCGCATCGCCTCGTAGGACAGCCGGTGCAGCGGCCTGGCCTCCGGCACAAGCTTGGGGTCCGCGGTGTACACCGCGTCCACATCGGTGCGGATCTCGCACACATCGGCCTTGAGCGCCGCGGCCAGGGCGATGGCCGTGGTGTCGGAGCCGCCCCGGCCCAGGGTGGTGACCTCGTCGGTCTCCCGGCTGACGCCCTGGAATCCCGCGACCAGCACGATCTCGCCGCGGTCGAGCGCCTGGCGCACCCGCTTGGGCTCGACGTCGACGATCTGGGCCCGGCCGTGGGCCGACGTCGTGATCACACCGGCCTGCGGTCCGGTGAGGGAACATGCGGGTGCCCCCAGGGTGTGCACCGCGATCGCGGCCAGCGCGTTGGAGATGCGCTCGCCCGCCGTCAGCAGCATGTCCAGCTCGCGACGGGACGGCAGGGGGGACAACTCCTGGGCCAGCCGGAGCAGCTGGTCGGTGGTGTCGCCCATGGCGGACACCACCACCACGACATCGTGGCCGTCGTCATGGGCGGCGACGATGCGCCGGGCGACGTGCCTGATCTCCTTGGTGCTCCGCACCGAGGAACCGCCGTATTTCTGGACGATGAGAGCCATGGGATGGCGCCTCCCCCTCGGGGTCAGGGACCGCAGGCCTTGACGGCCGCCGTGAGGATCGCGCAGGCCTCGTCGACGACCTCCGCGGTGACGTTGAGCGGCGGCAGGATCCGTACGACGCGGTCGTCACGCCCGCCGAGTTCGACGATCAGCCCGTGCCGCAGCGCATGGGCCTGTATCGCGGCGGCGATCGTGGTCGCCGGCCGGCCGCCGTCGGGTTCCGCGATCTCGATTCCCCACATCAGGCCGCGGCCCCGCACCTCATGGACCCATGGGTGAACGCGCAACTCCGCGAGCCGGTCCGCGATCTGCTCGCCGCGCCGCCGGACGTTCTCCAGGATGTGATCGCGGCGGATGACGCGGATGGCCTCCGTTCCTGCGGCGAAGGCGAGTTGGTTGCCGCGGAAGGTGCCGATGTGGGCGCCGGGTGCCCAGGTGTCCAGTCGGGTGTCGTAGAGGATGAGGGCGACCGGGGTGCCGATGCCGCTGAGGGCTTTGGAGGCGACGATGACGTCCGGTTCGATGCCGTACTGTTCGAAGGCGTACCAGGTGCCGGTGCGTCCGCAGCCGGTCTGTACCTCGTCGACGACCAGGGGGATGCCCAGTTCGCGGGTGAGTGCACGGACGCGGCGCACGAAGTCGGTGCGCGCGGGCACCACCCCGCCCTCGCCCTGCACCAGCTCCAGCAGCACCGCAGCCGGCAGCGGGATGCCCCCGTAGCTGTCGTTCAGCGCCTGCTCCAGGTAGCCGGCACAGTCCATGGCGCAGCCGTTCGAGCAGTACGGGAAGAAGTGGACGCCGGGCATGGTGTCCCGTACCGCCTGTTTCGGGGCCACCAGTCCGCTGAGCGCCATGGCGGCGTGGGTGCTGCCGTGGAAGCCTCCCCGGAAGGAGACGACGTCCCCGCGGCCGGTCGCGGTCTTGCAGAGCTTGATGGCGGCCTCGATGGCGTTGGCTCCGGTCGGCCCGCAGAAGTGCACCTTGATGCGCTTGCGCAATTCCGGTTCCAGCATGGACAGTTGTGCCTCGGTGAAGGCGTCCTTGGCCGGGGTGGGGAAATCCAGCCCATGGGTGAGCAGGCCGAGCTGCCGGGTCACGCTCTCCACCAGCTCCGGGTGGTTGTGGCCCAGGGAGAGCACACCGGCGCCGGTGAGGAAGTCGATGAACACATTGCCGTCGGCATCCCGGACGAAGCTTCCCCGGCCTTCGTCCAGTGCGATGGGCAGATGACGGGGATAGGTGCGGGCATTGGACTCCCACCGCTCCTGCCGCGCGAGGAGTTCGGCGGAGCGAGGACCGGGCAGGTCGCCGTCGACCTGCGGGCCGCTCCACGGCCGGTGCTGGACGGGCGTGATCATATGGTGCCTCCATCGGGGTGTGCTGCCGGGCGGGGCCGGGCCGGGATGCCCTGCCAGCGGGTTCCGTCCGGCAGGGATTCGCCTTTCATGACCAGGGACAGGGCATCCAGTGCGGCCCCGGCTCCGACCCGTGCGTCATAGAGGACGACGGAACGGATGCCGACCGAACCGGCCGCCCCGATCGTCACTTTGGACATCTTCATCACCCGGTCCTCGAACAAATGGGTTTGCAGCGAGGTGAATTCGCCGATCGCCGCGTCGTCGCCCACCTCGACCAGGTCGAACTCGGTGAGATAGGTCGTGGCCAGCCAGACCCGCCGTCCGATGCGGGCACCGAACAGGCGCAGCACGGCGGCGGCCCAGGGGGTACCGGTGAGGAGGTTCATCAGGACGGGCACGACGAGGTTCTCGTACAGGCCGGTGATGAGCTCGGTGCGCCGTACCCAGATGCTCCACAGTGGCTCCACGCGCGGCCGGTAGCGGCCGATCACCAGCCACTTGAGCAGCACGGCGGCCAGGGTGCAGGCCAGTCCCGCCCCCAGCAGCAGGGCCGGGCCGAGCAGGAACGGCACCACCGGAGGGAAGGCCATGGCCAGGCGGGTGGCGGCATAGAGGGCGGCCAGCGCGCCCAGCGCGCCGATCGTCGCGGGCAGGGTGATCCGGAAGTACTCGATGGCCAGGCGGGCCGTGATCAGCCCGGGTCCGGGGTCATAGGTGAGCTTCGCGGGGAACTCCTGACTGGCCTCGCGGCGCGGCAGGAAGACCGCCGGTGAGCCCAGCCAGGTCGTCTCGGGGGCGATCTGCCGGGTCGGGGCGAGGGAGTGGACCCCGAGGAGGCTGCCCGCCCCCAGCCGGCCGGAGCCCGGTACCAGCGCGCCGTTGCCGACGAAGCTGCGGCGCCCCACCTCGGCCGGGGCCAGGGCGATCCGGCCCCGGTGGAAGACCGCCGGGCCCACCACGCTGACGTCCGCCACAAAACTCTGCTCGCCGATGACGAGCATGTCGGGGTCGACGAAGCTGACGGTCGCCACCTCGGACCAGCGGCCCGTGCGCGCACCCAGCCCGCGCAGGAACGGCACCAGATAGAGGGTGGAGTACAGCGCATGGGTCAGGGTCAGGCTCAGGGTCAGCATGCCGTCGCCGATCCACTTGCGGACCCCGAAAGCACTGCGCTCACGATGGATGCCGGCCCGGGCGGCGGGCAGTACGGTCCGCTTGACGAGGAGGACGAGAGCGCAGGTGGCCAGGACGGTCAGGGGCCCGGCGGCCGCCGTGAACGCACACGCCCAGGCGAAGCCGAACCGCCAGGCAGCATAGCCGACCAGCGTTGAGGCGCCGGTGACGACCAGCAGCGGCACCAGCAGCAACAGCAGTGCCCCCGCGGCGTATCCGGCCAGCAGCCGGGCGGGCCAGGGGCGGTCGTCGGCCCGGGCGGCCAGGTCGGTCAGGAGGGCGGGAGGGGTGTCCTGGCGGGTGGCCGGTGCGCCGGCCCAGTGTTCGCCCGCCGGTATGACCTGGTCCTCGGGCACCAGCGACTGCTCGCCGACCGAGGCGCGGTCGCCGAGCACGGCGCCGGGCAGCAGCACGCTGTTGGTGCCCACAAAGCCGTCCGCCCCGATCCGGACCGGTGCCAGCCGCAGCCAGCCGCCTTCGACCGCATACGGCTGGAGGCGGGCTCCGTAGCCGATGCTCGTCCCCGCGCCGATCTCCACCAGATACGGCGGGATGACGACCGTCGACAGATGGCAGCGCCGTCCGATGCGGGCACCGAGCAGGCGGAGGCAGGGCGGCAGCAGCGGTGAGCCGGCCAGCAGGGCGAGCGGGGACAGGGCGAGCATCTTGCCGTGCAGCCAGAACCGCAGGTAGGTCACGCCCCACAGCGGATAGCGGCCCGGCCGTACCCCGGCCATCAGCAGCCGGCCGCCGAGCAGCGGCAGCACCAGCAGGCTCACCACCAGCCAGGCGGCTTCCAACAGCGTGAACGCGGGGACCGGCAGGCGGATCAGCCGGTCCAGAACGCCGGTCGGCCCGGGGGCTCGCAGCGGAAGGTGCCAGGCCAGGCACAGCCGGTACACCAGGGCGACCGCCGCCAGGCCGGCCGGCAGCAACCACAGGTACAGTCCCGCGAGTTGGGCCACGCCGCAGGCGGTGACCCGCGTGGTCGAACGGCGTCCGGGCGCGGGCGGCCGCCCGGCGGGGGGTGCGGTGGGACCCGGCCCGGCGGTGCCCGTCTCGAGGTAGGCGGCCAGATCCCGGACGGTGGGGTGGGCGTAGAGATCCCCCATGGCCAGGCCCCGCATTCCGGGGTCCGCGCGCATCCGGGACATCAGCCGGGCGGCCGTCATGGAGTGACCGCCCAGGTCGCAGAAGAGATCGTCCTCGGTGGAGACCTCGCCGCCGAGAACCTCCTGCCACAGCGCGGCCAGCCGGTGTTCCCACGGCGTCCGGGGGAGGACCCGCGGTCGTGAGCCGCGGGCGAGGGGCGGTGAGGTGGGAGCGGGCAGTGCGGCGCGGTCCACCTTGTCGGCGGTCAGCAGCGGAAACCCGGGAAGGACCTCCACAAACGCGGGGATCATATAGCCGGGGAGCCTGCGCTGCAGCCGGGCGCGCAGCCGTTCGCGCAGTTCCTCGTCGGCCGTCGCCGACGGCCGGCCGCTCAGGGTGATGTAGGCGATCAAGTCCGGCGCGCCGCCGTCCGCCGCCAGCGGGTTGACGACCGCGTTCTCGACCGCGTCGTCCTCGCGCAGCACCGTTTCGATCTCCGCCAGTTCGATCCGGTAACCCCGGATCTTCACCTGGGAGTCGGCCCGGCCCAGATACTCGATCTCTCCCGTGGCGGTGAACCGGCCCTGGTCGCCCGTGCGGTAGATCCGCGGAGCGTCGGCACGGTCACGGGTCACCGGGTTGGGCACAAAACGTTCCGCCGTGAGGCCGGGGCGGTTGACATAGCCGAGGGCGACACCGGGGCCGCCGATGCAGATCTCGCCGCTCTCGCCCCGCGCCACCGCCCGCAGTTCGTCGTCCAGGATGTAGACGCGGTAGGTGGGCAGCGGAGTGCCGA
Organism: Streptomyces xingningensis; assembly: GCF_054957865.1. Classification (NCBI taxonomy): domain Bacteria; kingdom Bacillati; phylum Actinomycetota; class Actinomycetes; order Kitasatosporales; family Streptomycetaceae; genus Streptomyces; species Streptomyces xingningensis. The sequence continues at coordinate 85,138 of NZ_JBDJPF010000003.1, read as the reverse complement.
GGGTGACCGGCCGGTGCGGGAGAAGCTCGCCGCAGGTGGCGGTGACCGTCGTCTCGGTGGGGCCGTAGGCGTTGAGGATGCGGCGGCCCGGGCGCGACCAGCGGCGCACCAGATCGGGAGGGCAGGCCTCGCCGCTGACCAGGAGGCTGCGCAGGGTGGGCACTTCGGCCTCGAGGGTCATCAGCAGGGTGGGAACGCAGCACAGCACCGTGATCCGGTGCTCGACGAGGAAGTCACCGAGCCCCTGTCCCGCGCGGCGGTCGTCGTCGGTGCCCGTGACCAGGGTCGCGCCCGCCATCCAGGTCGGCCAGATCTCCTCGACGGCGAAGTCGAAGGCGATCGACAGGCCCTGGTAGACCCGGTCCGTGCCGGTCACTTGATAGACCGGTGCGGCCACCCGCAGGAAGTTGACGATGCTCGCATGGGATATGGCGACCCCCTTGGGACGGCCGGTGGTGCCGGAGGTGTAGATGATGTAACACGCCGAGGACGGCTCGGCGTTGATCGCGGGTCTGCTGTCCGGATGACGGGCCAGGAGGCTCCCCGCCCGGTCGAGTTCCAGTACCGGGCAGGGGAGTTGCCGGGTCGGGCCGTGCAGGGACGAGGTGGTCACCAAGTCGCGCAGTCCGGCGTCCTCGGCGATGAGGGCCAGCCGGTCGGCCGGAAACGACGGATCGAGCGGGACGTAGACCCCACCCGCCTTGCTCACCGCGAGCAGCACCGCATAGGTGTCCAGGGACCGCTCGAGCAGGATTCCGACGGGGGAGCCCCGGGTCACGCCCCGGGCCCCGAGCAGATGCGCGAGCCGGTTGGCCCGGCGGTCGAGCTCCAGATAGCTGAGCTGCTGGGCCGCGCAGATCACGGCGGTTCTGTCCGGACTTCTATCGCATGTACGTTCGAAATATTCGGGCAGGGTCCGCACCTGCGGAGCCGTGTTCACGGGTGTCCGCGGCGATGTTTCCGAGTCCATTGCCGTCGGCCCTGCCATGACCTCTCCTGAGGCGGATCTGCGAGGTGGCTGCCCCGGTCTTCCTGGGGTACGCCGGGGAATCGGGTACTGCTCAGTAGCTGCGCCCCCGGAGACCCGGCTGTCTTCTGGCGCCTCTCCTTCCACGGTAAGTAACATGGGATCTCTTCGCATTCAGGCAAACGTCCGACATCGAGCGTGCGACCGCACCGCCCCGGATATTGCCTGCTCCGGACGAGAGAGTCGTTTAGCATCCGCTGAGTGAGCACACCCCATGCGAACGCATCCGCCGACCCCCGGCCCACCCGCCCCGCTCTGCGATTCCGCGAGGTCCCCAAGTCCCACCTCGACCGCGCCCTCGACCACTCCTACCTCGTCTTCCACGAATACGAGGACGAGGAGGACGCACGCGAGCGGGACCGCGCCTACCTCCGCCGCTGCGCCCGCATCGGCGCCTACGAGGAGAACCGGATCGTCGGCCTCTGCGCCGCCCTTCCCCTGCAACTCTCCATCCCCGGCGGACAACTGCCCTGCGCGGGCCTGACCTTCGTCTCCGTCGCCCCGACCCACCGCCGCCGCGGCGTGCTCTCCGGGATGCTCGAGGAACAGTGGCGGCGCTGTGCCGCGGCGGGACAGCCCATCGCCGCCCTATGGGCCTCCGAGGCCGCGATCTACGGCCGTTTCGGCTTCGGCGCCGGAACCCATCTCTCCACCGTCGAGATCGACTCCGAGCGCCCGCTCGGCCTGCGCATCACCCCGGACCCCGGCCCACTGCGCCTCCTGGACCCCGCCGAAGCACCCGCCCGCCTCGGCCCGTTCTACGAAGCACGGCGCGCGGACCGTGCCGGGCGCCTGGCCCGCGACGGCTACTGGTGGCGCGAGCAGATCCTGCCCGACGAGGACGAGGACGACGACGAGCTCAGCCCGCCGCGCATCGTCGTGCTGGGCGGCGACACCCCCGACGGCTATGCGATCTACCGCACTCGTGGCGGCGACGACGACGAACGCACCCCGGGTCTCGTACAGGTCTATGAGCTGGAGGCCGCCACACCCGCCGGCGCCGCGGCCCTGTGGAGCTATCTCGCCTCCATCGACCTCACCGGCAAGGTGCGTGCCTGGGGCCGCCCGGCCGACGACATCCTGCCGCTGGTGGCCCAGGACCACGACCAAGTGCGCGTCACCCAGACCTTTCCGGCGCTCTGGCTGCGCCTGGTCGATGTACGGGCCGCCCTCACCGCCCGCTCCTGGGCCGCGTCCGCCGACCTCGTCCTCGATGTCCGTGACCCCGTGATTCCCGCCAATCAGGGCAGGTTCAGACTGACGGCCGGTCCGGCCGGGAGCTCGTACCAGCCGACCACCGACCCGGCCGACCTCGCCCTGGAGGTACGCGACCTGGCCGCCTGCTATCTGGGCGGCACCCGGCTGGGCGACCTGGTCCGCGCCGGGCTGGTCACCGAGCACACGCCGGAAGCAGCCCGGATGCTCGATGCCGCGCTGCACACCGAGTATCTGCCGTTCACCAACGACGAGTTCTGACCGCGCGCCACCGGCCACGGCCGCGGGCTCAGCGGGACCACCAGACCAGCACCCCGGGAAGAGCGAGCAGACCGCAGATCGTGAAGTTGACGAGCTTGTGGCCGAGGAAGACGGCCGCAAACTCACGGATGGTCGCGCTCGGCCAGAAGTACGCGGCCGTCGGGGAGCCCACGACCTGGCCGTTGACCCCGGTCTTGCGGGCCATCAGGGCGGCCCGGAAGGCATGGAAGTTATTGGTGACGATCACGCAGGAATAGCCGGGCCCGGCCGCCGACATGATCGCCTTGCTGTACTCGAGGTTCTCCTCGGTGGTGCGGGACCTGTCCTCACACTGGATGTGCGCGGCGGGAAAGCCGCGCTCGATGAGGTAGTCGGCCATGGCACGGGATTCGGGGAGCCTCTCGTCCGGCCCCTGCCCGCCGGAGGTGAGGAGGACGGGCGGGTTGCCGCGCGCCGCCTGCGCCTCGTACACCTTGCGCCCGCGCTCCAGCCGGCTGGCGAGCAGCGGCGGCACCCGGGTCCCGCCGATCAGCCCGGAACCGAGCACCACCACGAAGTCGACATCGCGGCGCGGCCGCATCCGGCCGTAAGCCGTCCCCGGCATATCCGATGAAGCAGGAGAAGAGGAACGACACATAGCCGGCGATCAGCAGGGTGGTACCGGCCACGGTCAGCAGAGTGCGGGAGTGCGCAACGGCGGCCACCAGCAGCAGGCCCATGACGCCGAAGATGGCCAAGCCGACGAGGAAGGAGAGCAGGTTCGCCGGGCTGCGCCCCTCCTTGCGGATCATCTTCACGCCGTTGGCCAGCAGGAAGACCGGCAGGACGAGGGCGCCGAGGAAGGGGACCAGAAGGATCCCGGCCAGCAGCCACGCCAGGGCGTGATGACCGCGGTCGCCGATGGTGTCGGCCACCCGCAGCAGTGCGAACAGCAGGCATACGCAGGCGAGTCCGAGGTAGATGGCGTTGCTGAAGCGCCGGCGGTCACGCAGCACGCCGATGCCGAAGAGAAGGAGGAACAGGGCCGCGGGGGCGTAGACGATCACGCCCGCATGGTACGCAATCGTGTGACATGTATGGCCGGGCAGCCGGACACACTGTGCCATACTGCGCCGCATGACGTCATATGTCTTCGAACTGGGTGGCACAACTCCCGTCCCACGCCTGGGATTCGGCGCGATGCAGTTGCCGGGCCGCTGGAACGGCGCCGCCACGGACCGTGACACGGCGGTGGCCGTCGCCCGCCACGCCGTTGAACTCGGCGCCCGCCACATCGACACGGCTGCCTTCTACTTCTCCGGCGCCCGCCGTGCCAACGACATCCTCCGCGAGGCCCTCCATCCCTACCCCGCGGACCTCACCATCGCCACCAAGGTCGGCCCGATCCGCAATCCGGCCGGCGAGCTGACCGGCGATGCCACGCCCGGTCAGCTGCGCCCGGCCGTGGAGCAGAACCTGAGTGAACTCGGCGTCGACATACTCGACTTGGTGTACCTACGGGTGGGCCGCCTCAGCAGGAGAGGCGCCGACCCGATCGGCGACCGTTTCGCCGCCCTCGCCGAGTTGCGTGACCAAGGGCTGATCCGGCACCTCGGAGTCAGCAATGTGACGCGCGCTCAACTCGCCGAGGCCCGTGCCATCGCGCCGGTCGCCGCCGTGCAGAACCGCTTCGGTGTGCTCGACCAGGAGGATGCGGCGCTGGTCGACGAATGCGCCGACGCGGGCATCGCCTATATGCCCTTCTTCGCCCTCGGCGGCGGTCACACCGCCCTTGCCGGTGAGAACCTGCGGAGGGTCGCGGACCGGCATGGTGCGACGGTGTTCCAAGTGGCCATTGCCTGGGGCCTGGCACGCTCCTCCTCGATTGTCCAGATCCCCGGCACCGCCTCGCTCGCCCATCTCATGGAGAACATGGCGGCGGCCCGTCTTGTGCTGGACGACGCCGACATGGCCTTGCTCGGCCGACGTTAGCCGGGCCGCGCCTTCGCCGTGCACATGGTGTGCCTCTCCGCCCCCTGAGCCACATAGCACCCACGGTGCGGCGGTACTCGGACAACCGGGCACCGCCGCCCTTTCGGTGGAACCGGGTGCCGAAACGCAGGCGGAACTCACCGGAGTCGGCAGGATCGCCCCTCGAGAGCGATGACTTGGAGAGACGGGGTCCATGGTGAACGGTGTGGGTACAAGGGCGAGTTGGCTCGTCCGGGTGTGGGTGCTCGCGGCGAGCATGGGTGCGCTGGTGATCGCCGGGGCGCCGCCGGCCTCCGCCGGAGCGGCCGGATGCAATGACCGGACCTGCATCAAGGTCGAGGGTCGCGGTCTTCATGTCGACTCGGTGTCCGCATCGACCACCTGGGGTGGCGATTTCACCGGCCACTTCCATATCTACGGTGGCGGCCTGAACGCCAACAGCCCAACCGGATACTGGGGCTACCACCAGAAGTACACGGTACGCGTGGGACGCGACCTCCCCAACCGCTCGGTGGTATGCGCCGAGGGCTGGGAACACCTCAACGGCCGTTTCCAACTGCGCGGCCGCGCCTGCGAAGAGATCCGGTTCTGAGCCTCCGGCGAGCCGGCCTCAGCGGTCAACCCCCGTGACCGGTGGCTTGTTCATAGAGCTTATGGATGTCCTCGTCGAAGTACGGGCTGTAGGAGACGTCGTCGGTGTCACCGCCCCGCTGATAGCCGCCGATGACACCGATGATGTCGCCGTTGTGGCCCGCCGGGTCGAGGCGGGTGAGCCATGGGCTGCCGCTCGTTCCGCCGCTGTAGCCGGTGCAGGAGATGCGCATCTGGTGGGCGTTCTGCTGCGTGGTCCGATTTCCGCAGGTGATGGGCTCGTTGCCGCCATCCGGATAGCCGGTGATTCTGACGATGTGGCTGAAGCCCTGATTGGTGCCCAGCCGGTTGGTGCCGAGGACGTCGGCGATGTGCTTGCCGTTCAATGGCTTGAGCACGATGAACGCGACGTCGAGGTCCGGATCCCCGGAGTCGGTCCAGCGAGGGTCGACGACGATGTCGGCGGGCTGCCAGATCCCGTCGGGCGTCCGGCCGTCGCGGTAGGCGGGGACGAAGACGATGTCGCTGTGGTAGTTCCCGCCGCCTCCGCCGTGCACACAGTGTGCGGCAGTGATCAGCAGCGACTTGCCGGGACTGGCCACGACGCTGGCGGTGCAGAAGTGGTCCCCCGAGGTGTCGTGGGCGAATAGCGCGCCGACCCGGGAGTTGGCGAGCGTGGGCCGCGCGGTCCGGGAGACGCCGGGATGGTGACCGAGTGCCTTTGCGCGGGCAAGGCGGACGCTCGACCAGGGGCTCGCCCCGGTGGAACTCTCCGGACGCGGCCCAGCGGCATGGTCGGAGGAACAGCCGACGAGCGGGAGGAGGGTGAGCAGCAAGACGGAGGCGAGGTGGTTGGGTGAGCATCGCCGCCGTGCGGAAGCCGGCAGGCCGGTCGTCTCGGACATGTGTGATCCCTTGATGGGGATGCTCGCGGAATCGAAACGCTACACGCGATTCGCCGGGCAAACCTTGGAGCTTGACCACGTGTCAGATACTTGAACGGTTTCATTGGGCGGCAGTGCGTCTTCTGTGTGGCGACTGCTCCGCTTGCCGCAGACGGCCACGTCAATGTCTCCCCCAAGGGGACCCTGGTTACGCCCGTCGTCGTCATGGCAGGCTTCTGCGCGCCATGTGTTCATTTATGCGCGGTGGGTGATGTTTGGGGGTGCCTGGTGTGGGGCTGCTCATGAGATGCGGGTCACTTACGAGGCCGGCTAGTGGGCGCACAAAGGAGCAAATCGGACATTTCTGGGGTTGGGGGGACCCCCGTCCCACGAACCGGGGTAGTAGGTCACACCCTTTGTCAGGGCGTTCCCGGGCCGCTAACAATGGCCGGGTCGCAGGGCGCCGTCGATCGAGACGCGGCGCTTTCTTCGCGCCAATGACGGCCACTGCGGCTCACGCGAACGGAAGGTCCAGCTCACCCATGCGCTCCACCCACTCCGGCTATACCCGTCTGGCCAAGGTCCACAAGTTCTCCGCCGCCGGCATCGCCGCGGCCGGTGCCGCCACCCTGGCGTTCGCCCTGGCCGGCAACGCCGCCGCGGCCCAGCCCGCCACCGTCAAGCCCGTCGCCTGGAACACCAAGACCTTCGCCACCGGCGACCCGCAGAGCGGGCCGGACCGGATGACGGACGCCGCCGCCCAGGCCAAGGCCGACGCCCAGGCCAAGAAGAAGGCCGACACCGGCACCGCCGCCGAGGCCGCCGGCAAGGAGCGGGCCGCGAAGCAGACCGCCAGCCGGTCCGAGGCCCGCAAGCCCCTGCAGAAGACCGCCCCCGCCGCCCCGGCCGCCCCCGCGCCCAAGGCGTACGCGGACAATCTGGACGGCTGGATCGGCCAGGCACTGGACATCATGAGCGCCAAGGGCATCCCCGGCTCGTACGAGGGCCTCAAGCGCAACATCATGCGGGAGTCCACCGGCAACCCGCAGGCGATCAACGACTGGGACGTCAACGCCCAGGCGGGCATCCCGTCCAAGGGCCTGCTGCAGATCATCGACCCGACCTTCAAGGCCTACCACGTGGACGGCACCTCCTGGGACATCTACGACCCGGTCGCCAACATCGTCGCCTCCTGCAACTACGCCGCCAAGACCTACGGCTCCATGGACAACGTCAACTCCGCCTACTGACCCGACCAACACACCAAGGCGGCGGTGCTCGGACAACCGAGCACCGCCGCCTTGTTCGTTGGGACCGAGGCTTTATTCAACTCACCTCCAGAACAGCTCTGTTGGAGGTCGCCCATGGTGGGAAAGTCGGATGATGACGAGCTACCAGCACTCGCCCCATCCGCACATCGCCTCGAGGAACGCCCAGGGGCCTGTGAAGGTCAGGGATCAGCTGCCGCAGGGCAACGCGGTCATCCGGTTCAACACCAAGGTCGCCATCCTTGTCACCCGGGCGGTCGGCAGCATGTGGTGCGCCTACGCGTTCGCGCTCTTCGACCTGATCAGCCTCCCGGACGCGATCCATGGCGGCGCGGCGTCGATCGTCTCCTGGGTGGCGCAGACCTTCCTGCAGCTGGTGCTGCTGTCGGTCATCATGGTCGGCCAGAATGTGCAGGCCGCCGCGTCCGACAGGCGCTCGGAGGCCACATTCAACGATACGAGCGCGACGTTGTCCGAGGTGACGCAGGTGCAACGGCATCTCGCCGCGCAGGACGTGCTGTTGAGCCGGATCGCCGAGAAGATCGGGTTGGAGACAGTGTCGGCCGTCGAGCCACCGTCCGTGGGTGAAGCCGCTCGAGAGAACCGGGCCGATTGAACTGGTGGTAGCGTCTTCCCGGTTTGAGGGCGCGTCACGGTGATGGCGCCGAGCGGGGGAGAACGAACACGCGATGATGGGTCACTCACATGCGGTGAGCGGTGCGCTGCTATTCGCGGGCACCGCACCATACCTGCCGCCGTTGGTGATGCATGCGCATCTGACGCCGCAGGAAATCCTGATGGGTACGGTGCTCTGCGCCGGTGCCGCGCTATTGCCCGACCTGGACCACCATGACGGCACCATAGCCAACTTCCTCGGACCCGTGTCGAAAGTGCTGTGCCGTTTTGTGGCCTGGATCTCCGGTGGTCACCGTCATGCCACGCACTCGCTGTTCTTTGTGGCACTCATGTCGCTCGGCAGCTGGGCGGGAGTGACCTTCCTGGGGCGGCCGTTCACCCTGGGCATGACCTTTTTCCTTCTGGCGCTGGCCGTGCGGGCGCTCAATATCTGCCCGCCCGGCCATGGCTTCCATGCCTGGGGCACCATTGTGGCGATGGCCGGTATCGGCACGGCGGTGATCGCCAAGTTCATTCCCTCGGCCCCGGGCTGGCTGCCCTACTCCATAGGACTGGGCTGTGTGGCCCACCTGTTGGGTGATTCCATCACCAAGCGGGGAGCGCCCTGGTTGTGGCCGCTGAAGACCCGCTATGAAATTGTGGTCATCAAGCACAGCGGCAATAAACTGGAGACGGAGATACTCACTCCGATCATGGGTGTCGCGACCGTTGCGCTGCTCTGGTTCACGGCGCTGTCACCACATTCCGCTTAGGAGCCGGGAGTTACTTCAGGGCGCGCCGCAGGCCGACGAGCTCGATTTCGGCGAAGACCGCGACCGCCAGCGCTCCCATGACCATGAAGGCGACCCCCAGGCCGGTGAGCGGTATGACGCCGGTGAAAGTGAGCAGGAGCATCGCCGCGCAGGACAGTGCGTTGCCCACCACCACGGTCGCGGCCAGGCGCGGTGGGATCTGCGGATATCCGGCGATCAGGGCGAGGGCGGCGCCCCCGCCGAGCATCGCTGTGCCAAAGGGAATGGACCATGTGCTCGGCAGGCCGAGCGGGCCGCTGAGCCACCGGTTTCCGACGAGCATGAAGATGCCGAAGACGGTCGTGGCCCAGCTGTCGATGCGCAGACCGGTACGCAGCAGAAGTGGTGTGGCGCCGTCGGCCGCCGGGCGCCGGGTGGTCATGGTCACACTGCTCATAGCGGTCTCCTTGATCGGTGCGCCGGACCCCGACCGGAGCCGGCCTGAGGAGACGGTGCCATCGGGCGGGCATGGACTCAATGACCTGTGAGGTCATGGCCCGCGATGAGGTCGAGGTCGCCGTCGGAGACCAGTTACATGACGGACGTGGCCTTGGCGCAGATCACGGACGCGGCCGGGGTCCGACCGCTCCGTCATGACTCACTCGCGCCCTGCCGGATGCCGGCTCCGGAGCAGTGGCTTCAGGGGCAGCAGACAGCCGGCCGCACCCGTCACCACCACGACGGCCACGATCAACCCGGCCTGGACGGGCGGGAGATAGGGCGGCACTCCGGCCAGACCGAAGCTCAGGGCGGGCAGGGGCACGAGCGCGGCGGCCGTGCCGACCACCAGTCCGGTGAGGATCACCGCCGCCGCCTCGATGCGCAGCCGACCGAGCATGATCAGCGTGAGGGTGCTCAGTACGGCGATGACGGTGAAGCCTCCGATCACGCCCACCGCGACCGTCGAGATGACCTCGCCGGTCCCGCGGTCCTCGGACCGCAGGTGCTCCCCTTCGGGGTGGGTCTCGACCGTTGCGCCGGGCGCGGTGGTCGCGAGCCGCTCGCGGACGGCCGTCGTCACCCGGGCGGGGTCGGCCCCGGGTTCCAGGGCGACGAGGGCCCGCGAGTACAGCGGAGCCCCCATGTGCGGCCCCAGTTCCTGGGGGGCGAAGAGGAAGTCGCCGAGGGCCAGGGAGCGTTCGTACACCGCGACGACCTTCAGCGGCACCTGGGCCCCGTCGCCGTAACGGATCTTGACTGTCGAGCCGACCTTCAGATGCCGGGAACGCGCCCGGTCCTCGCCGACGGCGACCGTGCCCCTGCCCAGCTTCCCCAGGTCGCCCTCGGCCAGGCCCGGATCGATGGTACGGGGCAGCGAACCGGGGTCGAGCGCCATGACCGGCAGGCGGGTCAGCCTCGGGTCACCGGCCTCCTTGTACGCCAGCACGACCGTGCTGTGCAGCACGCCGGAGGCGGTGGCGATGCCCGGCACCCCGCGCACCCCGCGCACCGCGCGCACCGCCTCGTCCGGGAGGCCGGAACCCGGGCCGGTCACCGCGAGATCCGCGCGCATCGCCCGCGCGCCCTGCTTCGCGCCCTGTCGTTCGAGTGTCGCGCCTGCCGACAACTGCACGCCGGCGAACGCCACGACCAGCACGATGGGGGTGATCGCGGCCCCCAGGCGGCGGGTGTTGGCCCGGGCGGCCGCGGCGGCCAGATGTCCGGCGGCACCGCCCAGCCGGCTCGCGGGTGCGCCCAGTACCCGTATGGCGCCCTTCGCGATCCACGGGCCGAGCAGCGCGCAGCCGATCACCAGAGTCATGGCGGAGGTGCTCGCCGCCATCGCGGCCAGCTCCCCGGCCTGGAGCAGCGCCGTACCACCCGCGACGACACCGACGAGCAGCAGCACGATTCCGGTGACCGTCCGGCCGTTGCCCGGCTGCTCCGGCTCCGTCCCGGCGTCACTGACCGCCTGGGCCGGGCGGACCCGGGCGATGCCACGGCAGGCCAGCGCGCCGGAGAGCCAGGCCACCAGCACCGTCAGGCCCACGGTGAGCAGCGGCGCGGTGAACATCCACCAGGGCGCCGGCAGGTCCAGGCCGATCGGGACGGCTCTCCTGGACCGCAACAGGTGGGACAGCAGGAAGTACACCGGGACCGAGCCGACCGTGCCCAGGGCCGCCGCCACGGCCGCCACGGCCCGTATCTCCCGGCTCACCGCGGCCCGCAGCTGCCGGGGGGAGGCACCCACCGCGCGCAACAGCGCCAGTTCCGGGGCCCGTTGGTGAACGGCCTGCGCGACGGTGGTGGAGACCACCAGCACCGCGATCATCACGACCAGGGCGCAGACGGTGCCCAGCAGCGCCAGCAGGTTCGTCCTGAACCGATCGGTTCGTCTGAGGGCACCCGGATCTGAGGCATGATCGCGTCATGAATGAGATCACCTTGATGTCCGATCCCAAGGTTGCTGCCATGCCGGTGCGCGAATGCGGCGAGCGGTTTGTGAATATGCGCCGGGACAGCCCGTTGTTGGTCGATGAGCGGCAGCGGGATGCCGCGGACGCTTTTGTGTTCTTGCGGGAGGGGGTGCTCGACCGGCTGGTCAAGGCACAGGCAACGCTTCCGCGCGGCATGCGATTGCTGTTTGTCGAGGGGTACCGGCCGCTGGCCTTGCAACGGGAATACTTCGACGAGTACGCCGTCGAATTGCGTGCCCGGCATCCGGAGTGGAGCGATGAGCGGATACGCTCGGCGGCGAGCCGCTATGTTTCCCCGCCCGAGATCGCACCGCACAGTGCCGGTGGGGCCGTTGACCTGACGCTGGCCGATGCCGAGGGCCGTGAACTGGACCTGGGCACCCGTATGAATGCGAGTCCGGAGGAGAGCGCGGGGGCCTGCTACACACAGGCGGACAACATCAGTGATGAGGCCCGCGCCCACCGGGGCATTCTGGGGAGCGCACTGAGCGCCGTCGGCCTGGTGAACTACCCCACCGAGTGGTGGCATTGGTCCTTCGGAGACCGTTACTGGGCCCTGACCACGGGGGCACCGGCAGCACTCTACGGCCCGAAGGACCTTGGGCGGGAGGCGGGATCACTGTGACCCGCAGAGCTCATTGTCCTCCGGGCCGGTGAGCGTGGCCCAGGTGTACGGCCCCTGTTGACCATGGTGCACAAACGTCGCTCCCCGGCCGGTCAGCCGCCGATCCGTGGGAACAGCGGCTGTGCCGCGGGGAGGACGCCCTTGACCGTGGTGCACTGCTCCGCGATCCGGGCGGCGGCTCCGGGCAGGAACGGGGTCAAGAGGTCGGCGAGCCGACGGCAGGACCGGAGAAGGGCCGCAAGGGTTTCGTCCAGTTGCTCCCCTGCGGCTCGGCTCCCGTCGCGCTCGGCCTTGGTCAGTTCCCAGGGCCTGGTGGTTTCGATACAGCGGTTGGCCTCCTCGACGATCGTCCACACGGCGGCCGCGGCACGGCGGAAGTCGAAGTCGGCCAGAGCGGTTTCGATCCGCCCGGGGGCATCGCGGCAGGCTTCGGCCAACCGCGCGGTGCCGGCCGTGCTGGGAAGGGAGACGGGGACATGACCACCGCGGTAGCGGTGGATCATGGTGATGACCCGGTTGACCAGGTTGCCCAGGCCGCCCGAGAGGTCGGCGTTGGCGCGTGCGATGAGCCGGTCCACGGTGAAGTCCGCGTCTCCGACCCGGGGAACGTCGCGCAGCAGCCACCAGCGCACGGCGTCCGCGCCGAAGTCGGCAACCAGTTCCGTCGGATCGACGGCCGTGCCACTGGACTTGCTGATCTTTTGGCCGTCGACGGTCAGGTAGTCGTGGATCAGGATGTCGGTGGGCAGCGGGAGCCCCGCCGACAGCAGCATCGCGGGCCAGTAGACGGCATGGAAGCGCAGTACGCCCTTGCCGGCCAGGTGCACGCGCTTCTCGCTCCGCGCCCACCAGTGCTCGTATGCGGCATCGGAGGTGCCGTAGCCGAGGCTGCTGACGTAATTGCCGAGCGCGTCCCACCAGACGTAGACGACCTGGCCGAGGTCGTCCGGGACCGGGATGCCCCAGCCACGGGCCCGGCTGTGGGACCGCGAGACGGAAAAGTCGTGCAGGCCGCCTGCGATCAAGCCCAGGACCTCGTTGCGGCGGGAAGCCGGTTCGATCCTCAGCCGGTTGTCGGAGATCAGCTCATACAGCCTGTCGGCATAGCGGGACAACCGGAAGAACCAGTTCTCCTCGGCCACCAGTCTGGGCTCGGTGCCATGCTCGGCACAGCGGCCGTCCGGCAGCTCGTCGGGAGTGTAGAACTGCTCGCAGCCAACGCAGTAGAGCCCTTCATAGTGCTTGCGGTACAGATCGCCCGAAGCCGCGCACTGCCGCCACAGCCGCTCCACACCGGCCCGGTGACGGGGGTCGCTGCTGGTGCGGATGAAGTCGTCGAAGGACAGTGCCAGCGGTTGGCGCAACTCGGCGAATGCCGCCGCGTTGCGGTCGACCAGCTCCTGGACGTCGATGCCCGCCGCCTCCGCGGCCAGGACGTTCTTGAGGGAGTTGTCGTCCGTGCCGCTGAGGAAACGGACCAGGTCGCCCGCCTGACGGCGATGACGCGCAAGGACGTCTGCCTGGACCAGCTCCAGGGCGAACCCCAGATGCGGCCGGGCGTTGACATAGGGAATCGTCGTGGTGAGGTAGTAGCGGGGATGTGTCATCGGAACCTCCTCCAACGAGGCGGGGCTCCGATCTGCACATGCAACGAGGCCCCGTCTCGGGGCCTCGGAATCGTCACGCGTCCGTCTCAGCAGCCCCGTTGACGGGGCATCATCCGGAACGTCGGTGTGATCATTCCTCGATGCTAACAGCGTTCGGCGGATTGTGGCAGCCGATATCGGGTGCGCTGCCATGGCTTGACCCTATGATTCAGATCTTGAATGATTCTTGTTCTGGATTAAATGGAGAGGGTGGAGATGATGGCCGACCGAGTCCCGGGCCTGCGGGCGGCACTGCCCGCGCTGGCGATCGCCGCGAGTGGCGCCTTCGCGGGCGGCGGACTGCTGACCCAGACGGTGATTGCGCCATCGTGGCGGCGGATGGCTCCGACGGAGGTGCCGGAGTGGTTCAGGACCTCGGGGGCGGCGCTGGGCGGGACGCTGTTCCCGGTCGAGATCGCGGCCGCGGCGCTGCTCGGCGGGGTGGTCTGGCCGGCCTGCCGGAACCGCTGGCCGGGGCGCCTCGCCTGGGGGCTGGCCTGCGGATGCATGGCCGTCACGGTGCTGATGTTCCCGCTCTACTTCGCGGGCGCGAACCGGACCCTGCTGGACCCCGGGCTCGATCCGCATGAGGTCGGGGGTGCGGTGGATGGCTGGTACAGGTGGAATTGGGTGCGTACGGGGCTGGCGCTGGCCGCGGTGACCCTGGCCATGGTGGGAGAGGCGACGAGGCGCCGCACCCATTCACTTAGGGTCTCCCCGTGACACAAATGGACCCGTACCTGCCGATCCTTACCACCGAACAGGCCGACCGGCTGCGCTCGTTGGCCCTGGAGCGTCTCAGCCGCCATGGGGTGTACGCCACCCTCCGGGGCAATGTCCTGTGGACCGACGACCGAAGGATGCCCCTGGACAACCTTGCCCACCTCTGCCGGTCGGCCTCCTACGAGCGGTGGCCCCAGCTGGTCGACGCGCACTTCTCCGCCCTGGATCATGCCGATCGCGGCTCCGGCGCCCCCGCTCAGCTGCTGCGCGGTGTGTACCTGCGGCTCATACCCGACGACTATCTGCCGCCCGAGGCGGCGGACGGATTCCGGTATCTGCGCCCGGTGGCCGAGGGACTGCTGGAGGCCATGGCGCTGGACACCCCGGATTCCGTTCGGCTCCTGGACGACCAGGACGTGGCGCGGGCCGGCCTGGAGACCCTGCGCTCCGCCGCGCGCACCAACCTGGTGAACGAGCCGGCCGAGCACGAGGCGGTGCGCGGCCCCGATGGCACGGTCATCCACATCGTCAGCGGTGCGTCGATGTTCGTCGCCAGCAAGGCCCTGGTGCTGGCCGAGCTGATGTGGATGACGCTTGGTCAGGAGCCCCCGGAAGAAGGCGTGTTGGTCACCGTCCCGAGCCGGCATCAGCTGGCGTTCCATCCGATCACGGACGGCGGGGTGGTCAACGCCGTCAACGACCTGGCGGCATTCGGCCTGGGGGCCTATCAGGACAACCCCGGCCCGGTCTCGCCCCGGCTGTACTGGTGGCAACACGGCAGGCTGACCTCATTGACCACCATCGACCATGACAGCCGGAGGTTCAGCATCGCGCCCCCCGAGGAGCTGCTGACGATCATGAAGCGGCTGAAGGGTTCATAGCCCGGGGTGCGGCGGGGCGCCCCGGCACGGACCGGGCACCCCGCCGCGGTGGCCTACAACGTGAGCGCTTCAGTCCTGGGCACGCTGAGTGACGGGGGCGTCCGTGCGGTCGCCGAGGAATTCGTACCAGCGGCGCCGCAGACAGACATAGCGGGTGTCCGCCTCCACCAAATGGAGGAACGAGGTGATCGTCTCCTGCAGACGGCCCTGAAGTCCGGCATCGCGCAGCTCACCGTCGTCCGTGAACCCCTCGTGCGCCTTGGCGAGGCTGAACATGTCCGGGTAGACCCGCGTGCCCAGGTGCTCCAGCGGGATGCGCAGCGTCCACAGTCCGCGGTTGCCGCCGGCCATGGCCGGGGACGCGGAGACCAGCAGGGCGTGCTTGTCCTTGAACGGCTGGGGCCGGACCCGGGAGACCCAGTCGATGGCGTTCTTCAGCGTCCCCGACACCGAGGCGTTGTATTCCGGCGCCGAGATGACGAAGGCATCGCAGGCCTGCACACGCTCACACAAGGCGATCGCCCCGGCGGGCAGCCCCTCGGCGCTCTCCACGTCGCCGTCATAGACCGGCATACCGAACTCGCGCATGCCGGCCTCGTCGATGGCGGCGCCCGTGCCCCGGGCCAGCCGTGCCACCAGCGAGGCCAGCCGTGCATTGAGCGAACCGGCACGCAGCGAGCCCCCGAAGACGAGAACCCGCACCGGTGTGCGCTCGACATCATCGGTCATGACACGGCACCTTCCGGCAGTGGGGCGGGACCCGCCGCATGACTACTCCGCCCATGGCGTGCTTCCGCGTCCCATCCTGACGGCATGGCGCGCGGTGGGCGACCCGGCGGCCGTTCTGCCGCCCGCCCGGGTGGCCGGGTCGTGACCGGGCCTGCCGATGACGTGGGTGGTCACCGTCCCTGCGCGGCCCTGGCATTGTCGGCGAACGTCCATCCCCGCGAACCGTCCCAGTTGACCGACCAGGTCATCAGCCCCTTCAGGCCGTTGTGGTAGGTGTTCCAGGCCTGGGTCACCAGGTCCGGCGGCAGATAGCCGCCCCCGGCACCCGGTTGCGCCGGCAGCCCCGGCACCTGCCGGTCATAGGGGACCCTGATCGTGGTGCCCTGGACGACCAGCCCATGGTCCAGGCAGTCCGTCTGCGCCGTGAACCCCTCGACGGTCCCGGCGGAGTACGCGTCGCCGGAGCACCCGTACATGTTGCCGTTGTAGTACTGCATGTTCAGCCACCAGAGCCGGCCGTTGTCGGCGTACTTCTTCACCACGGGCAGGTAGGCACCCCAGATCGAGCCGTAGGTCACGCTGCCCCCGGTGACATAGGCCGTCTCGGGTGCCATCGTCAGCCCGAAGTCCGGTGGCATCTGGGCGAGTATGCCGTCGATGATGCGCATGAGGTTGGCTTGTGAGGCCGACGGCTGGTTGATGTCGCCGCTGCCGGTGAGGCCGGTCTCGATGTCGATGTCGATGCCGTCGAAGTTGTAGGCCTTCAGGATGGGCACCACCGTCTCGACGAACCGGTCGGCGACGGTGCTGGAGCCGAGATCGATGCCGGCCGCCGCACCGCCGATGGACAACAGGATCGTGAGACCGGCCTCCTTGGCCCGGCACATCTCGGCCGGGGTGGCCACCTTCACCGTCGCGTCCATTCCGTCCTCCCACCGGGCGGTGCCGTCCGGGCCGATGACCGGGAATGCCGCATTGACCACGTTGTAGCCGTGCTCACGGATACGGGTGTCGGTGATCGGGACCCAACCGAACGGCGGATGGACGCCGTTGGCCGCCCCGTCCCAGTTCTCCCAGTACCCCTGAAGCACTTTGCCGGAAGGTCTTGGCCTGACCGCGCAGGTGTCGTCCCGCGGCGTGCCCGGAGCCGCGGCGACCAGCAGCTGCACCACCACGGCCACCACCAAGCCGATCCCGAGCAGGCGTCTTGTCCGAGCCCTCATGCTTGCCCCCTTCATTCCGTTGGCGGGGCGCCCTGCAGGGATACATAGGCTGGTCTAGACCTGCCGTCAAGGGGGGTTGCCCGGAGGAAATGGCCGTCAGCCGGATACCGGGGCCGGGTCGAGGGGGTCGGCCGCGTAGGTGATGCGGATGACACCGTCGGCGTGGCGGTGGGCGGTTGCCGCCACGCCGAAGACCTCGCGCAGCAACCCGGGGGTCAGGACGTCCAGAACGGGGCCCGAGGTGACCACCGCGCCCTCCTGGAGGACGACGAGGTGGTCACAGAGACGGGCTGCGAGATCGAGGTCGTGGAGAACGGCGAGGGTGGTGATACCGCTGGAGCGGACGAGGCTGAGGAGCTCGAAACGGGCGCGGATGTCAAGGTGGTTGGTGATCTCGTCAAGAACCAGGAGCTGGGGGTGCTGGGCGAGGGCCCGGGCGAGAAGCACGCGCTGGCGTTCGCCGCCGGACAGCGAGGCGAAGTTCCGGTCGGCCAGGGAGCGCGCACCGCAGGCGTCGAGAGCCTCCTCGACGGCCCTGTGGTCCTCGGCCCCGTCACGGCCGAGGAGCCCATGGTGGGGGGTGCGGCCCAGGGCCACGATCTCGGTGACGCACAGTCCGCCCTGGCCGCCGCCCGGTTCCTGGAGGACGGCGGCGGTGCGACGGGCCGCGGCGCGCGGGGACAGGCCCCAGACGTCGTCCCCGCCGACGCTCACAACCCCCCGTTCCGGGCGCAGCGAGCGGTAGACGGCGCGCAACAGGGTCGACTTGCCACTGCCGTTGGGGCCGATCAGGCCGGTGATGCTGCCGGGCCGGACCTCCAGGGCCACATCGCGCAGGACGGGCCGCCGGGCAAGGGCGATGTGCAGCTGGTCGACGGTGAGTCTCATGCGGTGTCCAGGCTCTTGTTGCGGCGGAGCAGCCAGAGGAAGAAGGGCGCGCCGAACAGGGCGGTGAGGATGCCGATCGGCAGCTCGTCGGGGCTGTTGACGGTGCGTGAGAGCAGGTCGACGACCACCAGGTAGAGGGCGCCGGCCAGGGCGGCCCGCGGCAGCAGCCGCCGGTGGTCGGCGCCGGTGGTGAGGCGCACCAGGTGCGGGACCATCAGACCGACGAACCCGATCCCCCCGGCGACGGCTATGACGGTGCCGGTGAGCAGCGAGGCCAGCAGGAGCAGCACCGCCCGCAGCCGGTTGACATCGACGCCCAGGGCGGTGGCGGTCTCGTCCCCGGCGAGCAGTGCGTTGAGCCGTCGGCCGAAGAAGGCCAGGGCGACCGTGGTGGTGAGGACGACCGCGGCGACAACGGGCAGTTGGCCCCACTGGGCACCCGCGACGCTGCCCAGCATCCAGAACATCACGGCGCGCAACTCGGTGGGTGTGGCGCGCAGTTGTACATAGCTGGTCGCCGCGAGCAGGAGGTAGCCGATGGCGACCCCGGACAGCACCAGCCGGGTGGGGGCCAGCCGCCCGGCCCGCTGTCCCAGCAGGAAGACCAGGACCATCGCGCCGATGGCACCCAGAAACGCCGCCGAGGAGACCCCGAGCCCGCCGAGGGCGCCGCCGGTGAGGGTGATGGCGAGCGCGGCACCGAGCGAGGCACCGGAGGAGGTGCCCAGGACATAGGGGTCGGCCAGCGGATTGGCCACCACCGCCTGCAGTACCACCCCGGACACCGCCAGACCTGTGCCGGCGAGTGCGGCCAGCACCACGCGCGGCACCCGGAAGTCCCACACGATCCGGTCCATGGCAGGGTCACCGCTCGCGCCGTCGCCCGTCAGATGGTGCCAGATGATCCGCCCGACATCGCCGGGCGGCACATCGACCGCGCCGATCCCGATCGCCGCCACCATGACGAGCAGGAGCGCGACCAGCAGCACGACCGGCATCAGCGTCCGGCTCAGCCGCCGGTGAACGCCTCGGGGTGCAGCATCCTGGCGACCCGGTCCACGGCCACGTCGTTGCCGGGGCCGAGGTAGACCGAGTCGGACAGGACGGTGAAGCGGCGGTTCTTCGCGGCCGGCCACTGGGGGAACTCCTTGAACAACTTGCCGGCGTAGGCCGCCGGATCGGGGTCGTGATAGGCGATGACCACCAGGGCGTCCACCGGTTCGGCGGCGACCTTTTCCTTGCTGAGATTGGCGAACGGGGTCTTGGCGGCAGCAGCGAAGGCATTGCGGCCACCGGCCTTGGCGAGGATGTCGTTGAAGATGCCGTTGGCCGCGATATAGCTGAAGTCGTCGCCGGTGTTGGAGAAGGCCACCATGACTCTCGGTGCCGGTTTGCCCCGCACCCTGGCACTGGTGGCGTCGATCGCCTTCCGCGAGGCGGCGATGATCTTCTCGGCGCGGTCGCCGACCTGGAAGATCTTCCCCAGATCGCGCAGCAGGGAGTAGCTGTCGGCGATGGTCGCGTGGGAGGTGTCCTGGTCGCAACCCTGCGGGGAGACGTAGGCGTTGGCGCCCACCGCCGCGAGGTCCTCGCGGGTCGCCACGCCGTTCTTCGCTTCAAAACCGTAGGACGTGGCAGACAGGACGAGGTCGGGGCGCAGCCCCAGCATTGCCTCGCGGGGAATGTCGGAGGCGTCATTGAGCTTGATGTTCCCGGTCGGCAGCGCCTCGATGGCCTTCGCCCGGCCCTCGGTCTCCGACCTCCCGTAGGACTGCACATTGGCGACGATGCGGTCACCGAGCCCGAGGGCCAGCAGGGAGGAGACCTCGGCGACGGAGGCGCCGTTCATGATGACCACCCGGCTCGGCGCCCGGGTGTAGGTGGTGCGCTGCCCGCAGTTGTCGAGGGTCACCGGATATCCGGGAGCGTTCGCCTTCCCCGGTGGTGCCGCGCCCGGCGAGGACGAGGACCCGCACCCCGCAGCAGCCAGACACAGCACTGCGGTCAGGGCCGCGGCGGCGGACCGTTTCGTCAACATGCGGGCTCCTTGGGCCGGAACGGACGTCGCTTCGGTAGTCGGAGCGAGGTCCGCCCGGGTTCCCGCAGGTGCCGGACTTCTTTTGCGAAGGCGGCAGCCACATCGGCGACCCGGCCCCATAGGGCCGGGCCGCTCATGGGGTGAGGGTCAGGCGCACGATGCCGAGCATCGTGCGGACATGCAGTTCCGCCTGGTCGCGAACCGGTACCCGGCGAGGTGCGAAGGAAACCTCGAGCTCCCGGCACCACGAACGCAGCAGGGTGTCCAGCGCGTTGGCGGCGCGCCCGTCGTCCGACGGGTCCAGGGCACGCCGGGCCATCGCCGCCGCGCGCAGCGGGATGCGCCGGGCCGCGATGCCCAGGGATGCGCAGTTGCCCGCGGACGTTCCCACCGTGGCGGCGCCCGCACCCCGCGGGCCGAGCGCACGCCAGGTGTCCACCACCGCGGGGCAGACGTCCAGCAATTCCCGGGCGGCCGCGGCCGGCGGGGGAACGTCCCCTCCCCGGCCGGCGGGCAGCAGTCCGCCCAACGCGCTCTCCACCTGCTCCGCGCGGTCCAGGAGCAGGGCGCTCGCCGATGTCACCCGCTGCTCGGGGTCGGGCACGGGCCGCGGGTCGCTCACGCCGTCGACGGCCCACATCGGCGCTTCGACGACGACGGACACGGTGCCGTACCGCATGGCGTACATCCAGGTGGCCTGGGCCGAGAACCCGGCCGGGTCCCGTTCACCGGTTCCGCTGCCCTCCGGCAGGACCAGCACCCCGGGGGAGTCCGCGGTCCAGTCGACGCCGTCATAGGGCCGGAACTCCAACGGCACGTCCAGCGCGGCCGCCGCCTCCCGGAATGCGGCCGGGGCGCCCGGGACGGCATCGGTGAACTGAATGAAGGCCCCGCCGATTTCATGACCGTGCAGGGAGAACTGGAGCACCGGCCGTAACTCGCCGAGGAGTTGGACCAGGGCCCGGGACTCCGGCATGAGGGGGCCCGGGCAGCTCGCCCGGGGGAGGAACTCGGGCTGGCTCGTCGAGGCGGGCCGGTAGAACCCCCGGTAGTGCCGGGTCAGTGAAGAAGGATCGGTCAGCCACTGCTCGTTGTACCGCATCCCGTCGGGGTCGAGACACAGCAGGAGGTGCCACCCGGCGTCCCACTCCGCGAGGACCCCGCTCTCGATGAGCAGGTCCGCCAGGCGCAGACAGGAGGCGCCGCCGACCGGCTCGTTGGCGTGCGCCCCGGCGACGGTGAGGATCTGGCGGGTCCCGTGTCCGAGCGACAGCAGCCACAGCGGCCGGCCGGCACGTGAGGTGCCCACCGGTCGCAGGCGCACAAGACCGGGCCGCCGGGCCGCCGGCTCCCGCGCGCGGCACGTCAGTTGTTCGACGGTGGGATAACCGGGCGTTGCCGGACCGGACATGCTCCCCACGTTCCACGGCTCGGGCGGAGGCGGATGGGCCGGCACGCGGCCGGAGCGCTGCCCGGCCCCGGCTCCGCGTTTTCGGTGATTTCGGTGATGCGGACGGGATTTCACCACCCCGTTCTGCCAAGACTCAGTGGATGAGCTCAGAGTGTCAAGAGAGCGGAGGTTCAGGGGCAGCGCTCGACTGCGATGAGGGCCACATCGTCGTTCAGGGATCCGCCCGCATGGGCGAGAAGGTCATCGTGAATGCGCTGGACAAGCCGTTGGGGATCGGTCTCGCGCCATGAGGTGACGCGTTCGGCCAGCGGATAGAAGCGGCCGCGGGAATCGCGGCTCTCGATGACCCCGTCCGTGTAGAGCAACAGCAGGTCACCGGTCCGGTAGGGGAATGTCTCGGCTTCGTAGTCGGCCTCCGACAAGTCGTCGCTCAGGCCGAGAGGAAGCGCGGGATCACGCACCGTCAGTTGCGTCACCTGAGCCCGGTGCAGCAGGAGCGGCGGCGGATGCCCACAGCTGATGAGCTGGAGCGTGGGCTCGGCGTCGGGTACGTCGAGCACGGCGGCGGTGATGAAGTTCTCCGCGGCCAGCGGCTCGGCAGCGGGCTCCATGGTGTCCCAGTAGACGGTGTTCTGCAGATGTGCCACCAGCCGGGGCAACGGGGGATTGCGGTGGGCGGCGGCCCGGAAGGCGCCGAGCAGCAGCGCGGCATTCCCCACTGCCGGCAGCCCCTTCCCGCGGACGTCACCGATCATGATCCGGGTGCCGTGCGGAGTGCGCGCGGTCGCATAGAGGTCGCCGCCGATCTGTGCCTCGGCCTCGGAGGCGAGATACAGCGACGCGATCCGCAACGGGCCGATGCGCGACGGGAGGGGCCTGAGCAGCACGGACTGGGCGACCGTGGCCACCCACCGGGCCTGGTTCAGCTGCTGCTCATGGCGCTCGTGCGCATAGCGGAAGACGACCACGAAGATGGAGATCGCGGTGAGGGCGGCGATCTGGGCCTCGTGGTTGGAGGTCGCCAGACCGCCGTGGAACACCCCTATGACCACTTGAGCACCCACGGCCAGGGCCCCGATGATTCCGGTGAGCAGGGGACCGCCGAAGGCCGCGGTGATGGCGGGCGCCACGACGAGCAACGGCCCCAGATGGATGTCCGGGGCGGTCAGCAGGTCCATCAGCATGATCACCGCGATCAGCCCCAGCGGCACGGCCAGCAGGGCATGCCGGTGCCGCCATGCCCGCCCGGACCGGGACGATTCCCGCTGGAAGCCCATGCTTCCTGCTTACACTCCCGTAGTGCCGGGCGCCTGCCCGGAGCGGCAGGGCCGGTGCCGTGGCGCCCATGACGAACGCCCGTGGAGCGGGAAACACCTGCCGCGCATAGCCTTGGCAAGGGTTGGGGCCGACCCCGACCGGAAGGCCGAGGAGATCGTCGATGGCCCCGCCCCCGCTCCCCGGAGTGCTGGCCGACCTCGCCCCGCTCATGGACGACTGGGGCTACCTGGCCGTCGCCCTCCTGGTGTTCGTGGAGGACTTCGGCGTGCCGATTCCGGGCGAGACCGTGATGATCGCCGCCGCCGTCTACGCGGGCGCGGGTCGGCTGAACGTCGTGGCCGTCGCCGTCATCGCACTGGTGGCGGCGGTCGCGGGCGACAACGTCGGCTATGCCATCGGCCGCTTCGGCGGCCACCGGCTGGTGGCCCGCTACGGCCGCTATGTCCTGCTCACCGAGGCCCGCGTCGCCAGGGCCGAGGCGTTCTTCGCCCGCCACGGCGGGAAGGTCGTCACCGTCGCCCGGTTCATCGAGGGTCTGCGCCAGGCCAACGGCATCATCGCCGGACTGGCCGGGATGCCCTGGCGGCGTTTCCTCGCCTTCAATGTGCTGGGCGCCGCGCTGTGGGTCGGCGCCTGGGTGACCATCGGCGACCTCGCCGGCCGGCACATCGACACCCTCTACCCGGCCATCCAGCGCGTTGAGCTGTATCTGTTGGGCGCCGCGGTCGTGCTGGCCGCCGTCCTTGCCGTCCGCCACCTGCGCCGGCGCCGCAACAGCACCGCCGGCCACGACTGACGCAGCGCCGCCGCCCTCCGCCAGCGGAGGGCGGCGGCGGTACCGGGCACTCCGGCGGGGCGGACGGCTCCGGTGTCGCCTTCCGGCAACCTGTGCGAGCCTGGCTGTGATGGTGCGCGGCACACAGCAGGGGTACGGGGCGCCCGGCAGCGGGCGCGGCCGTGGCCGACCACCCAGGGGGTTTCCGCTGTAGTCACCTCGTTATCCCGAGGAGGCAGGCGTCATGAGTTTCTCTCCCGATGAGCCGCGCGGCGAGCTGTACGGCCGCCTGGGTTTCCTGGCCAACGCCGGCTGGCAGGTGCTGTTGAGCGCCGGAGTGGCGTCCATCGCGCTGGGTGTCGTGGTGCTGGTGTGGCCGGCGCGCACCCTGACCGTGGTGGGTGTCGTCTTCGGCATCTACCTGCTGGCCATGGGGGCCTTTCAACTGGCCGGCGCCTTTGGCGCGCACATCCCCGGCCATATGCGCGTCCTGGGATTCGTCAGCGGCGGTCTCTGCGTGCTGCTGGGGCTGCTGTGCTTCCGCGGCCCCGCGCAGTCGATCCTGCTGCTCGCCCTCTGGATCGGCTTCGGCTGGCTGCTGCGGGGCGTCATGCTGACCGGTGTGGCCCTGTCCGCCAGGGAACTGCCGGCCCGTGGCTGGCAGGTGTTTCTCGGCATCATCAACTTCCTCGCCGGGATCGTCCTGATCACTTCGCCCTTCCGGTCCATCGCGGTCCTCACCCTGGTGGCCGGGATCCTGCTGATCGCCATGGGAGTGATCGAGGTGGTCCACGCCATCCGGCTGCGCGTTCACCTGAAGGGGCGCCCGCATTCCGGTGCCTCCGCGGCGGACCGCGGAAGCGGCGGCACGGGCCTGCGGAGCGTCGCGTAGGCGATGCCCGGTGCGGGCGCCGGGCGGCCGGTGTTACTCCGGCAGGCGGATGGACAGGGCGTGGCGGAATTCGTCGCGCGGGTTCCAGCGGGCCTTGACGCGTTGCAGCCGTGGGTAGTTGCCCTTGTAATAGAGCGTGTGCCAAGGGGTACCGGAGGTGTTCAGGGCAGGGTCGGCGAGGTCGGTGTCCGGGTAGTTGATGAAGGAGCCGTCACTGACCGCGCCCGGCACCGGGACGCCACCGCTGTCGGCGTACACGGCCCGGTAGAAGTCGCGTACCCAGGCCAGGCTCGGGCCGGCCTGCTCCTTCGAAGAGGCCCAGCCCGTCATGAACACCGCCTTGAGAGCGGAGTCCCGCTGGGCGACGGCCGTCGCGTCCGCCGGGACCGCATTGACCTTGCCTCCATAGGAGATCAGCCACACGCTACCGGCGATGTTCTGTGTTTCGCCGCCCCCCAAGTACGTGTGGCAACCGGCGATCTGACGGTCCGTGAAGCACTTGCGCAGATAGGCCGCCTTGCACTTGAACACGTCGGGGGGCGCCTGCTGCACGCTGGCTGCAGCCTGGAGGTACGGCATGACCCCGTGCTCGACGACGGGCCGGACGCCGACCTCCCGGCCGACCTCGGCAAGGTAGTCGTCCACCAGCCGGCGCGCGCCGGGACCGGTGCTGTCCAGCCCGCCGGCCAGATTGATGCTGCCGGCCTGGCGGACGTCGAGCTTCAGCACGCTGAACAGCCCGTCGTACGGCGATCCGGGAGCGCTGTGGCGCTCGTGCCAACTGCCGTGGTTGCGCACCAGCCGAGTGAACGAGCGCTCGTCCAGGTCCTTCCAGGGCCAGGAGGCGGAGAAGGTCAGGACGGAACCCGGGGGCCGGGGCAGCAGCCGGGTGGGGTCGCCGCCGCCGGCGGCCGGGTCGCGGAACCAGTAGCGGGTGACGATGCCGAAGTTGCCGCCCCCGCCCCCGGTGTGCGCCCACCACAGGTCGTGGTGGGGGTCGGAAGGCTCACGCGTGGCCACCACACTGCGGGCCCTGCCGGAGTGGTCCACCACCACGACCTCGACGGCGTGCAGATGGTCCACGGACAGCCCGTACCTGCGGGAGAAGACGCCGTAGCCACCGCCCAGCACATGTCCGCCGACCCCGACCGCAGCGGTCGCACCGGCCGGAACGGTGACCCCCCAGCCCAGGAACAGCCTGCGGTACACCTCACCGAGCAGCGCCCCCGGCTCGACCGCGAACGCCTGCCGCCGTTCGTCGAAGTAGACCGCCCTCATGGGAGAGGTGTCGATGACGACGCGTACGGCGGGGTCGTCGACAAAGTTCTCGAAGCAGTGCCCGCCGCTGCGCACGGCGATGCGCTTGCCCTTCCGGACGGCCTGTTGCACGGCGTCCACGACCTGTTCGGTGGTGCTCACCACGCAGACGTAGTCGGGCTTGCCGACGAAGCGCGCGTTGTGGCCCCGCTGTGTCAGAGAGGCGTAACGGGGGTCGCCCGGGCCGACCGTGACCGGGCCCGCCGGGGGCGGGCAGTCGGCCGCGGGCGCGGCGCCGGCCGGAGCCGCGATGCCCGGTACGGTCAGGCCCACGGCCGCCCCACCCAGCCCCGCCGCGCCCGCGAGTGCACTACGACGTGTCACTTCTCCCATGGATTACTCCCGTTGATGCCCTTGAACGGCTTGCGCACGCCTCTCCACCATCGGGGCCGGGCAACGGCGGCGCATCATCCGCGATGACCAACCACCCCTCCGGCAAGGGACGTACGGACTCCTCCCCGAGGAGGAGCGAAGGTCCCCGGTCAGGCCTGTACCGCCGTCCGGGCCGTCCGGGCCGCCCGGACCTATGGCTCGGGTGATGCCAGCGCGATCCGGATGAAACGCGGCCGGTAGATGTCCGCGCGGCGGATGACGTCCGGTGGGGCAAGGCTGTTGACGTTGTAGGAGGCGAGGAGTTCTCCGGGCCGCTCCAACTCCGGGTGTTCATGCGGGTTATAGGCGATGACGTTCCCGTTGTGGTAAGTGCCGGACGGCCCGGCCTCCGGTGCGCTGTACACCGTTCGCGGCGGGGTGAAGGGCCCTGCGGGCCCGGGGGACCAGGCCAGTTGCAGCTCCGGGCTGAAGGGCCGGTCGGCCCGCTGGGTCAGCAGCGCGTACCAGCGGCCGTGCCGTACCACGCTGACCTCGTCGGAGGTGCGCAGCGCCGGCCCGCCGGACACGGTCAGCCGGGCGGAGCGCCGCTCATCCGCGGACCAGCTGCCGTCCGCCGCCCGGTATTGCCAGCGGCCGTGCAGCCCTGGCCCGCAAGTGCGCGCCAGATGCAGGTAGTTGCCGCCGTCCGGGGCCGGTTCGGTGCCATAGGCATAGGCGCCGCCGGAACCGTCCGCGCGGGCCTGCAGCCATGCGCCCCACGAGATGCCGGCCGCGGACGGCACCGGGCCGAGCGCGTCCGGATGCTCGAACCGGCCCGTGCGGAAGGAGGCCAGCACACTGCCGCGCCGGGACACATCCAGCGGACCCGGCCCGCTGCGGGCGTAGCGTGCATAGACGATGTCCGCGCCCCGCCCGTTGGGCAGACCGGCCCGCGCCCAATACCACCCGTCGCCCGACTCCGGTACCACCGACGTCGCCCGGCCGGCCGCGTCCCGGCCGGTGACGGTGTGCGGTCCGGCCGCCTTCCACAGCACAAAGCTGTTGTGAACAAAGGGAGTTGAGCCGCCGTCGGCGGTCACGGGGGAGCGGGAGCCGTCGGGCCGCACGGTGCCGAGGAAGGTGTCGGAGAACACCCACAGCTCTCCGGCGGCCGTCGGCACCGAGTAGGTGCTGTCGCCTCCGGTCCAGTGGCCCGGGGCGCCGCCCCGGTCCGCATAGGCGCCGAACGCCCGGTCCAGAGCCGCCAGGGCCTGCACCCGCACGGTTCGCGGCGGCCCCGCGGCCGCCGTCGCGATGGGGGGCGCCACGGCGCAGACCGTGACCAGCAGGGCCAGGGCCGCCCGGCGCGCCCGGCGGCGCCACGGCGGCGAGTTTGCGGATACCTTCATGGAAGCGGCCAACGAGCCATGCCCGCCCACCGTCACCCGGTGTGCCGGCTCCGTTCGTCAGTTCTGGTCCGGTGATGGTGCTCCGCCCCACCGCGCGCCTCAGGAGGCGTGCTGCGAGGCGGCGGCCTCCGGGCGCAGATCGGCGAGGCGCAGCCGATGGGAGGGCTCATCGGGAAGCACGACCCGACTGATGACGTCCGCATCCGGGCCGACGTGCAGAAGCTCTCCGGGTTCCAGCAACCGCCAGCCGGGGTTGTCGTCCATGCGCTCGCTGGCGACCACGACCGCGGGGGCATGGGCCAGATCCTGAGAGTGCACCCGCATGCGGCCCGCGGTACCGCTGTGGTCCAGGTGCCGACGCCCGTGCCGGCCGCCGGCGGGGCGTCGCAGCACATACAGGTCGTGGGTGTCGGGGTACCGCAGGGCCCACAGCCCGTCCGCCGTGGTGAGGACAAGGTTGAGGGCGTAGACGGGCAGGTGCCGGGCGATCCACCGGGCGCCGTGCTCGAGGCCGGCCGAGATGTCTCCGCCGTGCGTGCGGATCTCACGGGTGATCAGGGCGAAGAAGCGCTCCGAATCGGTGTCTCCCCGGACCTGCTCCAGGTCCGTCCCCAGCTCGGCCTCGAGTGCGTCCAGCCCTTCGATCACCCCGTTGTGGGCGAACAGCCGCCCGTCCTGGGCGAATGGATGGGTATTGCGCTCCTCGAGACTGCCGGTGGAGGCGAAGCGTACATGCGCGATAAAGGTGGCGGACTCCACCCGGCGTGCCTCCGTGGCGAATTGCCGGTCCGCATAGGCGGCCAAGGGTGCCTTGCGGACGACCGGACGTCCATGGGAGGTGAAATAGCCGAGTCCCGTGCCATCGGGGTCGCGTCTGCTCTGGACGCTGAGGCTGTCGGGCGCGTCCAGCAGCCAGAAGGTGGCGTGCACCCGGCGAGGGGTGCTGCTCAGGCCGAACAAGCGGCACATTGCGGGTCTCCTCTCCCGGCCCTCGCTCCCACGGTACGGACTGTTCCGGGTGACAGCACCCGGAGCGGAACGGCCGGCAGGACCGGGACTCAACGAGCGTTGAAATAAAGCCTCTTGATGGCGTACAGTCGCAGGCGGACGTGCCAGCGTGAACTCACCGGGCCAGGGAGGCGCAGTGCCGGACGGATCCAGCGACAGGATGTTCGCCCCGGGAAAGATCGACTTCGAAGCCCTCTACCAAGGAGAGCCACTGCCCCAGGGCGCGGGCCTCTTTGACACGGTGCCGTGGGACATCGGCGAACCGCAGCCGGTCCTGGTCGCGCTCGCGGAGAGCGGGCAGCTGTCCGGAGAGATCCTCGACGCGGGCTGTGGACTCGGCGAGAACTCGCTGTACCTCGCCGGGCGCGGCCACCGGGTGACCGGCTTCGACGCCGCGGCCGGCGCGCTGGAACGGGCCAGGGCGCGTGCGGTCTCCCGAGGTCTGGACGTGACGTTCGTGGCAGCCGACGCCACCACCCTCGAAGGGCTCGAGCAGAAGTTCGACACCGTCGTCGACAGTGCGCTCTACCACTGCCTCGACGATGCCCAGCGCAGCGCGTACTCCGCGGCATTGCACCGGGTAGCCCGCCCGGGCGCACAGCTGCACCTGTTCTGCTTCGCCGATTCACCATGGCCGGGATTCCGGGCCCCGCTGCTGACCGTGACGCAGGACAACCTGCGCACACACCTGCAGCAACACTGGCGGATCAGCCGGATCGAGCCCGCGCGCTATGTCACCGCGCTCAACCGCCAGTACTTTCAACAGCGCCGGAGCGGCCTGCAGGCGGCGGGCATCGCCGTCGAACCCGATGCGCTGCACACCGACGACACCGGAAGGGTGCTGGCCCCCATCTGGCAACTGCACGCCGTGCGCCGATAGTTGAGTGCTGGTGGCAATGTGGCAGGCCGTCGACTTTGGCCCGGAGGAGTCTTGCGCGCGGCGCGTGACACCGACAAGCTGATGCCATGGCGGTGAGCTATCAGGCGATCACTGCACGGGCCGTGAAGGGCGTGCGCCCCACCCTCGAACGGACCATGCGCAGCGGCGAGTTCTGGCGCATGGTCACCCCACCGCACCATGTGCGACCAGTGGTCCAGTGAGCGGGCCCCGTCCCTTAGGGCGGGGGAGAATCGCTTCTCGAGATTGCTCTGACCCGCACGTTACTGCGGATGGCTCTGCTTCCGCCTGTCCCGCGCTCCGGGCGGCACGATCCGTAACGCCACCATCTCCCAGGACGGCAACGGCTGGCATGTGTCCTTCGGTGTCCACACCGCAACCGGGCCCGCCAGGCCGAACGGGAAGCCCGCCTGCGGGGTGGACTTCGGCGTCGCGGCGTCCGCGTACCTCTCCACAGAGACCGCGCCACGCCTGATGCCGCCGTCCCTTACGGACAACGAGAAGGCCCGCCTCAAGTCCTTGGAGCAGAAGAAGGCCCGGCAGGTCACGTACGCGAAGAAGCACCAGGGAGGGAAGTACAGCCACCGGCTGAAGAAGACGATCGGGCAGATCGGCAGGATCAGGACCCGGCAGGCCAACCGCCGCCGGGACTTCACGCAACAAGCTCACCACCACCCTCGCCAAAAACCACGGCATGGTCGGTATCGAGGACTTGCGCGTGAAGAACATGACCGGCTCCGCCAAAGGCACCATCGAGACGCCGGGGAAGAACGTCCGGGCGGAGGCCGGGCTGAACCGGTCGATCCTCGACAACACCCCCGGTGAACGGCGGCGGCAACTGGAGTACAAGACCCGCATGTACGGCTGCGAACTGGTCACGGTGCCGCCGTTCCACACCTCCCGGACCTGCGCCGCCTGTGGCCGGGTCGATCCCGAATCCCGTAAGCGATGCGGCCGGTTGTTCGCCTGTGCGCACTGCGGGCACGAGGACGACGCCGACCACAACGCCTCGATCGAGATCGAGGCCCGAGCCCGCCGGACCGGTGGCTCGGTCATCAACAGCACGCGCAGCACCCCCACGGTGCGAGTCCCGGCCCCGCGCCGGAGGCGGACGCGTGAAGCCCCGAAGCCCGCTCACGCGAACTGAAGGGAATCGCCCTCATATGAGGGCGAGGATGGTCAATCTCTTCGATCGAGACGACGGCTGTCTATCCGTGGTCCGGACTTGGTCGGGCGGTGTCGTTTGAGGTTGTTCCGGGTTTGGTGTGGAGGACTTCACGGGCCTGTTCGGCGGCGCGGGTGATGCTTTCGCTGATGAAGTCGAGGAAGCGGGCGATGTTCTCCAGGCGGTTGGCGGCGAGGGTGTGGGGGCCGAGGATGGCGACGCCCTGGCGTGCGGTTTCGACGAGCTGGTCGTTGGATCGGACGCTGGCGATCGTCGCCTGGTAGAAGAGTTCGTCGTCGACGGCGTAGCGGTCTCGGCGGCGTTCGTCGCGGTCTCGGCGGACGAGGCTCTGGCTCTCCAGGAAGGCGATCGCTTTGGAAATGGACGCCGGGCTGACCTGGAGGTGCCGGGCGAGCTGGGATGCGGTGAGGGTGCCCGCGTCGGTGGTGAACAGGCAGGTCAGTACCCGGGCCGTCATCTTGGGCAGGCCCGAAGCCATCAGGGCAGTGGTCAACGTCTCCTCGTACTCGGCCACGGCCTCGGCGTCGCGTCCGTGCGGCTGGGGGGCTGACTCCGGCCCCCGGGAGGACGCGGGCCTGCGCCGGTGGGCGCGGCGTTCGGTGGCGCGGTGGGCCAGGTCGGCGCGGTAGGCGGTGGGGCCGCCGTTGCGCATCACCTCACGCGTGATCGTCGAGGTCGGACGGCCGAGGCGTCGGGCGATCTCGGCGTAGGGGAGGCTGTCGGCCAGCCCCAGCGCGATCTGCCGGCGATCCTGCTGGGTGAGTCTGCCTCCCGGCATCGCGATCTCCTTGGTGATCCTTCGTGGCGGTCCCTGGTCTCCTCACTGTAGCGTTCACTCCATATACATTGCAACGATCAGGCGGTTGTCGTTGCGTTATCTTCAGGACCGTTGCAACGGTTTACTGGCTTCTACCTGCATAAATGTTGATTTTATGCAACGAATATGTTGCCGGACCATAGAACGCAACGTAGCGTTTCTGGAGTCAGAAACAATGAACGAGCACCGGAGAGCACGATGCAGAATTTCGACACCCCCGCCCCGATCTCCGCCGTCCTGTACATCCCCGCCGGACGTGTCCAGTTCATCGCCGCAGACCGCGCCGACACCACTGTCGAGGTCCTGCCCGCCAACCCCTCCAAGAGCCGTGACACCAAGGCCGCCGAGCAGACCACCGTCGGCTACGCCGACGGCGTCCTGCGGATCACGACCTCGGCTCCCGACAACCAGTTCTTCGGCCCCTCCGGATCCCTGGAGGTCACCGTCCGGCTGCCCGCCGGCTCCCGTATCGAGGCCAAGACCGCCAGCGCCGAGCTCCGCGGTGTCGGACGCCTCGGCGACGTCGCCTTCGAAGGCGCGTACCGCCAGATCAAGATCGACGAGGCCGCGAGCGTCCGCCTCACTGCGGTCGACGGCGATGTCGAGGTCGGCCGGCTCAACGGCCCCGCGGAGATCAGCACCGCAAGGGGCGACATCCGGATCACCGAGGCCGTGCGCGGCACGGTCGTGCTCCGCACCCTGTCCGGCAACATCTCGGTCGCCGCCGCCGTCGGCGTCTCGGCCGTCCTGGATGCCGACACCAACTACGGCCGCGTCAGCAACGCCCTCAAGAACGATGGCGCCGCCGAACTCGACATCCGCGCCACCACCTCCCGCGGTGACATCACCGCCCGCAGCCTCTGAAGAAGCGAAACCGGAACGAACGTGGCCACGCCTCACACGAACAGGTGGAACGCATGACGAAGGACAGCACTTCCTCGGCCGGTTCGCAGTGGACCGGCATGGTGCCGGTCGACGACACGGCCCTGGCCGTCACCGACACCGGCGGTCCCGGCATCCCCGTGGTCTACCTCAATGGCCAGTTCGCCACTCAGGGGTACTGGCGGCGGGCCATCGCCGAACTGGGGACGGGATGGCGGCACATCACCTACGACGAGCGGGCACGCGGCAAGAAATCCAAGCGTTCGGCGGACTATTCCTTCGAGGCCGCCTACCGGGACGTCGATGCCGTTCTCGCGGCCAGGGAGGTGGACCGGGCGCTGCTGGTGGGCTGGTCCTACGGGGCGGTTGTCGGGGCGCACTGGGCCGGCCGGAATCCGGAGCGTGCCCTGGGCGCGGTCCTGGTCGACGGCGCATTCCCGTACGACTGGCTGGACGAGGCCATGGAGCACCGGATCCGGAAGCTGTTCCGGCGGATGAGCTGGCTCCTGCCGCTGCTGCGCCCGACGGGCCTGGTCCCGCGGATGAATGCTGAACAGATGGCGAACAGCAACATCGAGCTCGGCATGCTCTCCCGCGAGAGCGAGCTGGGCCCCGTGCTGGACAACATCACCGTCCCGGTGCGGTACGTGGTCGCTTCGGGGACGTCCTTCGGAAGTCGCGGCGATGAGCAGGAACGGATACGCACCGGCCTCGATGCGGCGACCGCCCGCAACGCGAACATCAAAATCAGTGCGAAGGTCGCCAGCAACCACGGTGCGATCCTCAAGAAGGACTTTCCAGCCATCGCCGAGGCCGTACGCGAGGTCGCCGCCCTCGACTGCGGGGGGCGCTGAAACACGACCGGCGGGCCGGCCACAACTGCCCGTCCTCGCCGTCCTCGCCGTCCGGCTCGGCCGCGTCCGGCTCGTCGGCACCGGATCAGCTTCCGGCCCTCAGGTACCAGCGCAGCCGGTCCGAGGTGTCCCTGCCCAGGGCGGCCGTGGACCGGTCGATCAGCAGGTCCAGGTGGGAACGCTCGATGGGGGAGAGGGCCGCGTAGGCCGAGGCGGCGTCGCCCGGGTTCCATCGCACCACGGCAGAACGGGCGCGGCCACGCAGATCCGGCTCCACGTCGTGCAACAGGGTCAGATGGCAGCGGAGTTGGACCGTGCTGCGGTGGCCGCCATGGCCTGTCGGCCCATGCCGCACCTTCCGGCCCGGGTGAGCGCGGCTCTCGCCGCCCGCCATGTGGCCGTCTATCTGGATGGGTTGCGCCCGGAAGGTGCCCTCCCACTGCCCGGAGCCGCACCGGCGGCCGAGGACCCGGGCCGGCATCTGGCCATGGACCGGTGTGATCCGGAAGAACGGTCCGGCCGTGGAGTTGCCGAATGACCCGCTTCGAAGCGGTCACCCGCATCGCCGCGCCTCCACGGCTCGTCTTCGACATGTCGCTGGACGTGGATGTGCACACCGCGTCGATGGCCGGCTCCGCCGAGCGAGTCGTCGACGGCATCACGGCCGGTCGCATGACGCTCGGGGACACCGTCACCTGGCAGGCCCGGCATTTGGGCCTGCGCCGGCGGATGACTGCACGGATCAGTGCCTACGACCGACCGGGCTTCTTCGTCGACGAGCAGGTGAACGGCCCGTTCAAACTCTGGCGCCACGCCCATCACTTCGAGCCGGACGGGCAGGGCGGCACCCTGATGCGTGACGTGGTCGACTTTGCCGCACCGCTCGGCCTGCTGGGGGCCATCGCGGAGTTCACGGTGCTCGACCGGTATATGCCTCGGCTCATCCGCAGCCGCAACCACCACCTCAAGGCCGCCGCCGAGGCGAGCCCTCACTGACCCACCCGGCCCCTCGGTTGCACCTGCTCACCGGGCACCCTCCGCCCCGGCCCGCCTCCACGCCACATCGCGCAGCAGCCGAAGGCCGTTGAGCCCGACGATGACCGTGGAGCCCTCGTGTCCGAGGACGCCCAGCGGCAGCGGCAGGTTACCGACCAGATCCCAGACGACCAGGCCGGAGATGAACACCGAGGCGATCACCAGGTTCTGCACCACCAGACGCCGGGCCGCGCGGGACAGCGCCACCACCCTGGGGACGGTGGCGAGTTCATCGCGGACGATGACCGCGTCCGCGGTCTCCAGCGCGAGGTCGGAACCGGCCCGGCCCATGGCGATTCCGGTGTGGGCGGCGGCCAGTGCGGGGGCGTCGTTGACACCGTCACCAATGACGAGCACCTTGCGCCCGGCCCTCGCCTGCTCCTGGACAGCCGCGACTTTGTCCTGCGGCAGCAGCCCGGCCCGGACATCCGTGATGCCGGCCTCTGCGGCCAGGCGGGCGGCGGCGCGCGGGTTGTCGCCGGTCACCAGCAGCGGGGTGCAGCCGGTCAGCACCTGGAAGGCGGCGACGGCCGCGGCGGCGTCCGGCCGCAGACGGTCGGCAATACCGAGCACGCCGACCGGGACGCCAGCCCGCTCCACCAGCACTGCGGTACGGCCTCCCTGCTCCAACTCCCCGGCAACGGCCCCGGCCTTGGCGCAGTGCGCGCCCTGGGTGGCATGGAGCAGCCGGGCCGGAGCCCCGACGGCGACCGCGTCACCATGGACCATGGCGGTCACCCCGACGCCCGGGGCGGAGGCGAAGCCCTCGACCAGGGGAACGTCCAGGCCGCGGCCGCGGGCGGCGTCCACGATGGCGCGGGCCAGGGGGTGCTCGCTGGGGTGCTCGGCCGCGGCCGCCAGCGCCAGCAGGGCGTCCTCATCGAGGCCGCTTCCCGCGAGCGGGCGGATGTCGGTGACCCGGGGGGTGCCCTCGGTCAGGGTGCCGGTCTTGTCCAGGGCCACCGCATCGACCTGGCCGAGACGCTCCATGACCACGGCGGACTTCACCAGCACGCCATGGCGCCCGGAGTTGGCGATCGCGGACAGCAGCGGCGGCATGGTGGCCAGCACCACCGCACACGGCGAGGCGACGATCATAAAGGTCATCGCCCGCAGCAGTGAAGGCGTCAGCGCGGCACCGAACCCGAGCGGGACGGCGAACACCGCGAGGGTGGCGAAGACGATGCCGATCGAGTACCGCTGCTCCACCTTCTCGATGAACAACTGGGTCGGCGCCTTGGTCTCGGAAGCCTCCTCGACCATGGCCACGATCCGGGCGATCACGGAGTCGGAGGCGTCTCGCTCGACCTTCACCCGCAGTGCGCCGGAGCCGTTCAGGGTGCCGGCGAACACCTCGTCGCCCGCCTCCTTGGCGACCGGCAGTGGCTCGCCGGTGATGGTGGCCTGGTCGACCTCGCTCGCCCCGCCCAGCACCCGGCCGTCCGCGCCGACCCGGTCGCCGGGCCGGATCAGGATGGTGTCGCCAACCGCGAGATCCCCACTGGCGACCGTCTGTTCGCCACCGTCGTCCAGCAGCCGGGTGGCGGTCGTCGGGGCGAGGTCGAGCAGCCCGCGCACCGAGTCCGCGGTCCGCGCGGTGGCCAGCGCTTCCAGGGCGCCGGACGTGGCGAAGATGACGATCAGCAGGGCGCCGTCCATCAGCTGCCCGATCGAGGCCGCACCGAGTGCGGCGACGATCATCAACAGATCCACGTCCAGGGTCTTCTCGCGCAGCGCCCGCAGCCCGGCCCAGGCCGGCTCCCAGCCGCCGGTGACATAGGCGATCGCGTACAGCGGCACCCACGCCCATGCCGGGGCACCGGTCAGCTGCAAGGGCAGCGCAAGGAGGAACGCGGTGGTGGCGGCAGCAGCCCAGCGGGCCTCGGCCAGCGCGAAGACGCGCGTGCGACGCCGCGGAGCGGCCGCATCACGCGGGGCCGCGACCCGGGCCCGGCGCTCGGTGAGGGTTGAAGACATGGCTGTGGTGTTCCTTCTCGCAGACAGCACGAAGCGACGACCCAACCACCATACAGGAACACATGAACAACTCTTCATCTATTCTCTGTAATATAGAGGCCATGGGTCATGGAGCCGTCACCGCAGCCGAGAAAGCCGTGCCACGCACGCAACTGGACGCGGACAGCGCCGCCAAGGTCGCCGCGACCCTGCAGGCCCTGGCCACCCCCTCCCGGCTGCTGATCCTCGCCCGGCTGCGCGAAGGCCCGCTGCCCGCCACCGAACTGGCCAACGCCGTCGGCATGGAGCAGTCCGCCTGCTCCCACCAGCTCCGGCTGCTGCGCAACCTGGGCCTTGTCGTCGGCGAGCGACATGGCCGGTCCATCGTCTACGCGCTGTACGACAACCACGTCGCCGAACTCCTCGACCAGGCCGTCTACCACGTCGAACACCTCCGGCTCGGCCTGAGCGACGCCACCGAGGGCGCCCGGCCCGGCGAGTGACCGGCAGGCGGTGCCGCAGCGGGCCGGAAACGGCCCCCGCGCTCAGCCGTGTCCCGGCTGGGCGGGCACGCCCGGTCGGCTTGCCGGCGAGGTGTATTGCGCGGCCTGGAGTTCGTACAGCTCGCGATAGTGACCGCCGTCGACGGACATGAGTTCCTGGTGTGTGCCCTGCTCGATGAGCCGGCCGTTGTCGAGCACATAGATGATGTCCGCGGTGGCGGTGGCCGCGAGCCGATGCGTGATGAGCAGCACGGTCGTGCCGTCATCGGTCAAGGACCGCAGCGTCTGGAAGGCTTCGATCTCCGCCTTCGGGTCGAGCGCCGCGGTGGGTTCGTCCACGATCAGCAGCGGTGCGCGCCGGTACCGGGCCCGGGCGGTGGCCAGGCGTTGCCATTGGCCTCCGGAGAGCTGGGTGCTGCGTTCAAAACCCTTGACGACGATGCTGTCCCATTGATGCGGGAGGCCGGTGACCATGTCGAGGGCGTCGGCTTCTGCCGCGGCCTGCTCGATACGGGCCTGGTCGAGATCCTGTGCGGGGCGGCCGATATGGACGTTGGCGCGGGCGGTCATCGACCAGCGGGGGAAGTCCTGGGACAGCAGGGCGACTTGGCCGAAGATGCTGTCCCGGTCGGCTTCGCGCACCTCGACGCCGTTGAAGAGGACCTTGCCGGCGTCCGGCACATAGAGCCCGGCGACGAGCTTCGACAAGGTCGTCTTCCCGGACCCGTTTTCGCCCACCAGGGCGACCACCTTCCCGGCCGGGATGGTCAGGGAGACATCCTCGAGGGCCGTTGTGGCGGCGTCGGGATAGCTGAACGACACATTGTCGAAGCGCACTTCGACGCCGCCGTCGGCGACCGGGGCGCCACCGGCGGGGATGGCGTGCCGGTCCGCGACCACATAGGCGTTCTCCAGGTCGGCGAGGTACATCGACTCCTCGTAGAGGCGGTTGAAGGTCATCACCATGCCCGTCAGGCTCTGGCTCGAGGTCCGCATCGCCAGCACGGCGGTACCGGCGGCCGCGAGCGGCATGCCGCCGGAGACCAGCAGCCACCACAACACCCCGTACGCTCCGATCGACGCCATGCCGGAGAAGGCGGCGGCTGCGAGGTCGGTCGTCGCCTCGGCACGGGCCAGGCGAGCCTTCTCCGCCCCCGCGGTGGCGGCCATGTCCTCGTAGGCGTCCACCAGCAGCTGCCCGGCCCCATGTGCCCTGATCTCCGGGGCGACTTCCGGGCGGGCGAGCGAATACGTGATCATGTCGGTGGCGCGCTGGTGGTCGATCCACACCCGGCGGGAGGCATATGCGCGCCGTACCACCGCCACCGATCCGGCGGCCTTGGGGACGGCGACCAGCAGCAGCACCATGACGAGCACGGGGTGCAGCAGCAGGAGCACTCCGGCCGCGGCGGCGAGAGAGATCACCGTGTCGATCACCTGAACCGACATGCCCAGCATGCGGCGGATCGAGTCGGTTCCATACCGGCCCGAGGACAGCGCCCGTTGGATGTCCTTGTCCTCCAGGGCCGCCAACTCGACCCGGACCATGCCCCGGTAGTAACGGGCCGTACAGGCCCGCTCGATTTTGGGCTCCAGCCGGCCCGAGGCCGCCACCGTCACCGCCGACAACACCGCGGACGCGGAGCTGACGGCCCCGGCGGCCACCAGCGCCGGGAGGGCCTGCCGCAGTCGGCCGGTGGTGGGACCGGAGGCGAACAGGGCGATCAGGACCTGGTTGGTGGCCACCAGCACAAAGGCCCGCATCAGCCCGATCCCCAACTCTGCGCCCAGCAGCGCCACCAGCGCCTTGGGATCCTCCCGCCATGCGACCCGGCCGATCATGCGCATCATGGCGGGGAACTGACGGGCCATCGACCACATGGACAGGCGCAGCAACGGATTCTGATACTGGGCCCAGGGCTTGTCGTGCCGCAACGCACCACTGAACAGCAGTCGTTCGCTGTGGGAGACGGGTGGCTGAGTGGGTGGTTTCCTGCGCCGAACGAACATCACACCTCCGAGGGCCAAAGGGCGTGGGCGTCCGGGTGCCGGACCGGGGGCACCCGATGTTCAACTGGTGCGAACGGGAGAAAGACACGTGCCGGGAGCGAGGGGGCGGGAGATGGGGGAGAACGTCTTCCAGGATGCCAGGCGGGGCGTGACCTACCGGAACCGGAGGAGCGAACCGGACGGCCGACGGGGCATCAGGCATGTCCGGGCGTGCGGTATGGCGACCGGGTGGCGCTCCATCTGGGCAACCGGGCGGAATTGGCGGAGAGTTGCCTCGCGGTTCTCCGGGCGGGAGCCATGGGTGTTCCGCCCGGCCCCGGGGCGGCGGACGCGGAGCCGCCGTATTTCCTCGAGGACAGCGGCGCGGTCGCGATCGTCACCGCGGCGGCGCCGCTGCCTCGGGGTGCTCAACTGGCCGTCGGACGCCCGCGGTCAGGGGGCATGGTGGCACGGATGCCATGCCGGACAGGGCGCCCGCGAGCACGGTGGTGTTCGAGGAACCGGCCGGGACGGGTCGGGGGCTCAGCCGGTCAAGGACGCGAGGGTGGTGGCCAGGTCGGTGGGTCGGGGCCGGTTGTGGGGGAGCTTGGCCAGCACGCGGGCCATGCCGCAGGTGTCGGTGAGGGCGGAGAAGACCAGTCCGCCGGCGATGCCGGCGGACAGCCAGCGGGCGGCGGGCCGGCGCTGTCCGGCCAAGAGCCCGGCCAGCACCAGGGATCCTGCGGCCAGACGGACCTGGCGCTCCATGGCCCAGGTGGTGCGGGCACCGGCGGGGCGGTGGATGTCATGGCCGAGCCGGCTCCAGGCGGTGGTGCCGCCGGTG
The DNA here is from genome assembly GCF_054957865.1 of Streptomyces xingningensis. NCBI lineage: Bacteria > Bacillati > Actinomycetota > Actinomycetes > Kitasatosporales > Streptomycetaceae > Streptomyces > Streptomyces xingningensis. The sequence goes on along the minus strand of NZ_JBDJPF010000003.1, from coordinate 45,958 downwards.
AGGGCGGCGGCGGCGATGCCGTGTTCGGCGAGCGCGGTGCATGCCTGGGCGGAACGGGCACCGGAGGCGCACACCACGAGGAGGCGGCCGCGGGCGGCGGCCTCCTCCAGGGCGGGCAGGGCCGCATCGAGGTGGTCGAGGGGGATGTTGTGGGCGCCGGGAAGGTGGCCGGAGGCGTATTCGCCGGGGGTGCGCACATCGATGACGGTCAGCTCGTGGAGCCGGGTACGGGCCTGGTCCGGGGTAAGGGCAGGGGCGGTGGCGGTCACGGGGATTCCCTTTCTCTGCGGGGGAGTCTCTCCCTGCGGGTAGGATACCCGCAGGGGTATATCGGAGGAGTGCTTGTGGAACTGGCGATGGCAGCCGAGGAACTGAAGACAGTGGTCAACCGGCTGCGCCGGGCGCAGGGCCAGATCGCCGGAGTGATCAAGATGATCGAGGAGGGGCGGGACTGCGAGGAGGTGGTCACCCAACTCGCGGCAGCCTCCCGGGCGCTGGACAAGGCGGGCTTCGCGATCATTGCCACCGGCCTGCAGCACTGCCTGGCCGACTCGGACCTGGCCGCCAGTGGCGACCGTGAGCAGATGCGGGCCCGTCTGGAGAAGCTGTTCCTGTCCCTGGCCTGAGCCGGTGGCCGCCGGGGCGATGGGGTCATGTCATGGCGTCGATGAGCATAAACGTGGCCACCAGCAGCAGCACCGCCGCGAAGATGCGCTGCAACAGGGGGCCGGAGGCCCTGGCGGCCAGGCGTTTGCCGTCCCAGGCGCCCAGGATCGCAGTCGCCGTGAACGGTGCGATCACCGCCCAGTCGAGGCCCGACGTGGTGGCACCGCGGGTGGCCAGAGCGGTCAGCGAGTTGGCCGCTATGACCAGCAGGCTGGTGCCGATGGCGGCCTCCATCTCAAAGCCCAGGACGGCGACCAGGGTGGGCACGGCGAGGAACCCGCCGCCCACGCCCAGCAGTCCGGTCAGCGCGCCCAGCCCCGCACCGGCCCCGGCGGCCTTGCCCGGCCGTATCGACCTCGCGCCCCGATCGGCTGCCGGAGGCCGGGCGGAGCGCAGCATTCCGGCGGCCGCGAGGGCGGCGACACCGGCGAAGGCGGCGGTCAGTACCGGCTGGGGCAGCCGGGAGGATGCGGCCGCGGCCGCTGCCGCGGGCAGGATGCCGGCGGCAGCGAACAGCGCACCGTCCTTCCACCGCACATGACCGGTGCGGGCATGGCCGTACAGAGCCGTGAGCGAGGTGGCGGCGACGATCAGCAGGCTCGCGGTGGTGGCGGCGGCCGGGGTGAAGCCGAGCAGGTAGATCAGAGCGGGCACCGCCAAGACGCTGCCACCCCCGCCCAGCGCGCCCAGGGCCAGACCGACCACGGCTCCCGCTGCCAGGGCCGCTATCAGGGTGCTCACGCTATGGCGCTGTCGTTTTCGTTGCGGGGCCGGACGAGGACCAGCCCGGCCTCGGTGGCCGCGTCGAAGCCGTCGTCGACGGCGACCACGGTGCGGCCGGCGGCGTCCAGCAGCGAGGCCGCGATCGCGGCGCGCATCCCGCCCGCACAGTGCACCCACACCTCACCGGCGGGCACCTCGCCGATACGGCCGTGCAGTTCGTGGACGGGGATGTGCACCGAGCCGTCGAGGTATCCGCCCGAGCGCTCGGAGTCGCGGCGCACGTCCAGTACCACCACGCCCTCGCCGCGGGTACGGGCGGCGGCCAGGTCGGCGAAGGCCGCCCGCGGGAAGGACCGCAGCTCCTCGCCCGCGCGGACCCAGCCGTTCGGGTCACCGGTGGCGGCGGCAGCCGGGCGGTCGATGCCCACCCGGACCAACTCCCGCTGCGCGTCTGCGACTTGCTCGGGCGTGTCGGCCAGCAGTGTGACGGGCCTGCCCCATGGGATCAGCCAGGCCAGGTAGGTGGCCGGTTTCCCCTCGCCCTCGAAGTTGTAGGACCCGGCCACGTGCCCCCGGGCGAAGGCAACGCGGTTGCGCAGGTCCACCACCCATTCCCCGGCCGCCAGCCGCTGGGCGATCTGCCCGGCGTCGGCCTGACGCGGCGGGGTCAGGTCCACCGGAGCGGGACCGGCGGCGTTGGCCGGGCCCATGTGCGCGTAGTAGGCCGGTACGTCCTCGAGACCGGCGAGCAGCGCGGCGACAAAGGTGTCCACGTCCCGGGTCAGCGCCTCGTTGTTCTTCCGCTCCCGCCCGATGGTGGTGGAGTCCCCCTGGGCCTGGGACGAGGAGCAGAAGCTGCCGAAGCCGTGGGTGGGAAGCACCGGCACCTCGTCGTCGAGCTCATCGGCCAGCCGGTGGGCGGAGGCGTGCTGGGCGCGGGCCAACTGCTCGGTCAGCCGCGGCTCGACCAGATCCGGCCGCCCGACCGTGCCGATCAGCAGTGACCCGCCGGTGAACACCACCACCCCGTGGCCGTCCTGCTCCAGGACATAGGAGGTGTGGTGCGGGGTGTGGCCCGGGGTGGCCAGCGCCCGCAGGGCCAGGCCCTCATCGACCGCGACGGTGTCACCGTCGGCGACCGGGGTGCGGGCGAACGACACCGAAGCGTCGGCCGGCACCAGGTAGCGGGCGCCGCTGACCCGGGCCAGCTCCAGCCCGCCGCTCACGTAATCGTTGTGCAGGTGGGTCTCCGCCACATACGCGATCCGCACTCCGCGCCGGGCCGCGGCGGCAATCACCTGGTCGATGTCACGCGGCGGATCCACCACCACCGCGGCGCCCGGCCCGCCGGCCAGGTAGCTGCGGTTGCCCAGGCCCTCGAATTCCAGAGTGTCGACGAAGAACACGACTGCGGCTCCTTCCAGGACGATGTACCCCCGGGGGTATCTGCTGCGCACTCTATCAGTCATACCCAGGGGGGTATTCATTGAAGCTGGAACGACCCTTGGTCCGGGGCGGCCGTGTGACAGCCCTGCGCGACGCTGCCCTCCTCGCCGGGAACCTCGCCAAAGCCGGCCACCGGGCAATGTCCTTGACCGATGCCGTCCGCGACTACGAAACCAAGATGATCGCCTATGGTTTCAATGCGGTCGCCAAGCCCCGGCAGTACATGAGCGGCGATGCGGCCATACACAAGGGCCATGGCCGAGGCCGCCTTCCGCGGCGCGGGCGGCGATGAGGAGACGCCAACGGCTCGCTGATCCCCTGCAGTTCGTCAGCCACGGTCCATGGCCGCTTGCCCGGCAGGCCGGACCGCGCGAAGAATTTCACCACTTCGACGGCTGCCCGCCAATTCGACGGCGGCGGCCACGGCTTCCGCCGCATCCGCCACATCGTCCGGCGCATCCGGGCCACCCATATCGGTGGGAATCCATCCTGGATCCACCCCGTTGACCACGATCCTGTCGGATCGCAGTGCGACAGCCAGGTTCGTGGTCATGGCGTTCAACGCGACCTTGGACATCCGGTAGCAGGTGAACGTGCCGTCGTAGTGGTGCGGCTCGGCGTCCTGACTGGTCACGTTCACCACGGCCGCGCCGCCGGTGGCTCGTAACAGAGGGAGAAACTCCTGGGTCACCAGCAGCGGACCCCAAGCGTTGGTCAACAGCAGATTGCGGAGCACCGCGGCCGCTGCCCCCGGCAGGTGCTCCTCGGACTGCTCGAATACCCCGGCATTATTGACCAGGGCGTGCAACCGCTCTGTCGCGCCCCGCACCACATTCACGGCGTCGGCCACGCTATGAGGATCTGTCACATCCATACGCACCGCGATGCCGGTCCCGCCGTTTGACCGCAGTTCCTCCAGTGCTGATTCGGCGGCACCCAATTTTCGGCACGCCAGGATGACCGACCAACCCCGGCCGGCCAGCAGCCGCGCACTGTGCAGGCCAAGGCCCCGGTTCGCACCGGTGATCAGTACGTGCCGCCGGTTTCCGCCCATCTGCATCCTCCGCGGGATCTCTAGTCGCGCTGGTCGGACCAGGCGTGCACCCTTGTCCGAAAGTCGGCGCGGTCCTGTGGTGTCGCCGTGGGCTTGCACACGGCGTGCAAGTCGTTCACCAACGTGGTGGCCTGCGCCAAGTCCTCCATGCTCAGCCGATCGGTGTGCATGACCGCGTGGTGACTGGTGAACGCGCTTTGCGCGCCGTCGATCCATCCGTTGCCGATCGCGATCCGGTGCAGCTCGGTGCCTGGATAAGGCGTGATGATGCTGAGGTTGAACTCGGTGTCGGAGAGGCCGAGTTCGAGAATGAAATCGAATGTGCGCCGAATGGATCTCCTTGTTTCGGCGGGCAGTCCGACAAGAAACAGGAAGACCAGTTTCAGGTCCGCCTCGCGGGCCAACGCATGGAACCTGCGGACCGTGTCCAGGTCAAGGCGCTTACGTACGGCCGTTGCCTGCATCTCCGGGTCGCCGCTCTCCACTCCCACCTCGACACCGACACAACCGGCGGCGACGAGCGCCGAAACAACCTCCTCGTCGAGGCGGTCGATACGCGTCTCGCACCACCATGGAAGACCTGTCTCAGCGGCCTCGATGGCCCTGCACATCTCGAGGGTGCGGTCTCGGTGGAAGGAGAAGACGGGATCGCGGAAAACGGCGGCGGTGATGCCCAGTTCAGCACACTGCTTGAACTCTGCAATGATTCGCTCGACAGGGTAGGTGCGGATCCTGCGGCCCTCACTGAGGGGATACGGACAGTAGAAGCGGCATGGATAGGGACACCCAAAGCTGCCGTTGATGCTGGTGATCCCTGTGCGTGCGATCGGAGGGAACATATAGGGCGTGTGGTCGACCAGGTCTCTGGCGGGCAGCGGCTCCATCGCCAGGTCGCCGAACCGGGGCTGGTGGTGCCTCGGATCCAGTACCGTGTTCGGGGTGACAAATCCCGGGACAGTATCGTCGCCGTTCAGTGCGGCCCGCGCGAAGGTAATCGACTCCGGAAGCAGAATCCCTTCGCAGCCACCCTTCTCAAACAAGAGCCGCCACTGAGCAGGAGTGCGGATGCTGGTGTAGGCGTAGCAGCGGGCGCCTTCGATCCGGAAAGAAGCGATGCGTTCGGCATCTTCGATCAGACTGGGCAGGGACACCTGACAGATGACGATGACGCCCGGTGTCGCGGCGACCCTGCTGGTGACCTCCTCGTCCGAGACGGTGATCTCCTCGGCGGCCGCACGTAAGACGCCGGCCAGCCGCATCAGATCCAACGGCGGTAAAAGGAAATCCTCGTCCTGGCATACGGTTCCCAATCCGCCCGCGTAGGTTCTTTGCAGATCCCGCCCGAAGGACGTCTTCGGGCTGACCAGCATTACTTTGCCGAGTTCCATTCGTCGCACCTCGCGAGTGACTGCTCTGTCTGGAGGGGGGTCGGTACTTTCGTATTCTGTCCGGCTCTCGGCACCAACAGCGGCAGAACCGCTATCGTCGCGATGACGACGGCGAGCCAGGAGTTGATGTACAGCAGGTCCCACACATTGTCCTGCCTTGGCACCTGCTCCCACGCCATCGGCCGCAGCATCAGCAGCAGCACCGCCGCACCGGCCCAGCGGGGCAGACCACGGTAGTTCAGGACCAGCCAGGCCCCGGCCAGCACGGGCCAGTACATGTGATGCACCCAGGTGACGGGTTCCAGCAGCAGCCAGGCGCAGCCGGTGATGATCACCGCGAGGACCGGGTCGCGCGTTTGGAGACGGCGGGTCCATAACCCCCACACGGCGAGTGCCGCCACGGCCGACGCCCCGAAAACGACGGCAGTTGTCGGCCCGTCGAGCTTGAACCTCAGAATGAAGGAGTACAGCGATTGGTTGGCGACGTCAGCGATATCCCAGACCCGCTTGCGCACCTGGAAGGTCTCGGAAAACCAGTAGCGCCGGGAGTCGGAGGGAAACACGGCCCATGCCAGCAGAGTCGACCCGGCGAATGTGGCCGAGGCCGTTGCCGCTTCCCGGTACCGCCGGCCGAGCAGAAAGTAGGGGATGAACATCAGGGGCGCGAGTTTGATGGCTCCCAACAGTCCGACAAGCGCGCCGCCGAACCGCCGTGACGGGTGCCCCAGCGCATCGACGAGAGCCAGGACGGTCAGCAGTGCGCCCAGTTGGCCCCAGAGCAGGGTGGACAGGTTGGCCGAGCTGACCAGGACCAGTGCCAGTACCACCGCGAACAAGGGAAAGTGGCGGCGTTGCCGACGCCCCTGTGCGCTGCGGTGCAGCACGACCACCATCAGCGTGGCCGACACCAGGGTGAGTGCCGTCCACACGACCGCACTGGCCTGTTTGCCGATCCAGTACAGCGGCCACAGAACCAGTGCGGCGAACGGCGGGTAATTGAAAACGTCACCCACGTCGGTGGCGTAGTCATAGAGCGAGTGTCCCGCGGCACGCTCGGCGATGGCCGCGCGATAGATGTCCAGGTCGTACTGCAGCGGATCATCGGTGCCGATTCCCTGGACGAATGCCCAGCCCAGCGCGTAACCGTAGGCGATGACCAGTACTACGCCCGATGCGATGGGCAACAGCCAGGTCCGCAGTGCCCCATGGAGGTTGATGGCGGATCGTGGGGGTAACACCCGTCCTCCCTGTGCTTGTCACGGTGGAGTGGTGAAACGGCCGGTTGCTGAGGGCGTTTGAACGCCGGGGCCGAGGCGAACTCATGGGTGCGCACCCCTCCGCAAGTCCGTCCATGAGCCGGTGTTCTCACCCATCCCGGCAATCGACTGGCGACCGGACGGAGCCTTGCATAAACTCCCCAACCTGGCGAGGGTGCCCTCCGCCACCCCGGGAGTCGTCAACTCCCTTGTCTGTACGCACTGGTGCGGAATCGCAGCATGCTGCAGTAGTATGACGTGCCGTCAACTAAGAAGGCGTTACGCACCCCGGCCGTCCTGCCGCATGAACTCGACCAGGCGCGCATAGCTGTCGTTGCCGTAGCCGGCCGTGCTCGCCTGCTCGACCAGTGCCTTGAACAGCTCCGGCAAACCGGCGTCGACGCCGCGGAGTTGGCTGGCGTGCACAAGGATGTCCATCGTCGTGCGGTGGAGATCCAGGGGGAAGTCACCACTGGGGTAATGACCGGACTCGATCTGCGGCGCGTATGTGCTCATGAAGAACCGCACGGTGTCCATCCACCGGTTGGCCACCTCCGTGTACCGCGTCGCCGTCACCTTGCCGCCGGGGCCATCGGCACCGATGAGGGCCACACTGTGCAGCCAGCCGGTCAGCGTCGCCCACATCTGGCCCAGCAGCGCAGTGTCGTACACGGAGGACAGGGCCGCGTCGGCGCCCACGTACACGGGATCACCCAAGGCGGCGAGCGTCTCGCGATGGCTCTCGAAAGCCGCCGACGAGCCGCTGTAGAGCTGCAGGAAGCTCCGGTTGCCGATGCCGGACGGGGGCGTCAGGATCACGCCGTCGAGGTAGGCCGTGCCGCCGCGTTCGGCCCAGGCGGCTGTCCGTGTCGCGCACACCGGCGACCCCGAGGTGAGGTTGACCAGCGTCCGGCCCTCGAGCGCGTCCCCCACGGACCGAAGTACCTCGTGAACAGCCTCGTACGTCGAGAGGCTGACCAGAGTCAGCGGGCTGGCGGCCACGGCCTCGGCGGCCGATGCCGCCTCCACGGCGCCCGCCCTGGCAAGGGCGTCCCCCTTGCCGGGCGTACGGTTCCAGACGGTCGTCCGGTGACCCGCGGCCACCAGCGCACCGGCCAATGCCGCGCCGACCGCTCCGAGACCGACGATCGTCACGTTGGCACACACCATGCCCCCCGGAGGTTGATGGAAAGCGGCCGCCTGCCGGCTGGCCGCACACCCTTGCGGCTCTTCCCCCAAGAGAACTTCCCCCTCATTCCGGAGGCAAGTGCGCCGCGTCGGCGCTCTTCCCCGACGGAGATGCCCGAAGGTTTCCCAAAGGGCGACGCCGGCACCTCGGATGTTGTTCTTGCTTATTCCAGGGGCGACGGTGGCAACGGCCTGCCCGGTGCAGCCTGTCTCCGGCGGTACGGCATATCACCGGAGTGCGCCGTCGTGCCACTTTGCACCACTGAACCGATCCCGGGGGCAGGGGAATCCGCTCACTCGGACGGGTGATGGCCCGCCGAGGAGGCGTTCCCCGCGCCGGGCTGGGTAGTCCGTGGATCCGGCGTGGGTGAAGGAGGCCAACTATGCTCTCTCGGCCTGGACATGGGCGGCCCCGGCTGGGCTGGTCGCAACGGGGCCGCCGCCGTGCGGCGTTTGTGGCGGTCTCGGCTCTCCTGCTCGGCGGGGCGGCGGGCGTGCCCGGGGCGGCGGGCGCCGAAGGCGGCGCCCGCGAAGCCGCGGGCTGCCGGGCGGTGACCTCGCTGGGAGCGGTGCAGGGTGCCGCGCAAGGCGATACGTGCGCCTACCTCGGGGTTCCGTACGCCGCTCCGCCCACCGGCGAACGCCGCTTCCGGCCGCCCGCACCACCCGCTTCCTGGGAAGGTACGCTGCGGGCCGACACGGCGAAGCCGCCGTGCCCGCAAGACCTCTCCGACGGCGACGGCAGCGGCGTCGAGGACTGCCTGCATGTGAATGTGTGGTCTGCGCGGTCGCTCGTGCCGCACAAGCCCGTCATGGTCTTCCTGCACGGAGGGGAGGACGTCTACGGCTCGGCGAGCGCCCCGCTCAACAACGGCTCCGCCCTGGCCGCCCGAGGCGATGCGGTGGTGGTCTCGGTGGACTACCGGCTCGGCATCCTGGGCTGGACGGAACTCGGCAGGCTCGACCGTTCGTACACGGGATCGGGCAACAACGGCCTGCGCGACGAGGTCGCCGCCCTCACCTGGGTGCGCGAGCACATCGGCGGCTTCGGCGGGGACCCCCGCAACATCACGGTCTTCGGGCAGTCGGCGGGAGCGGTCGCGATCGACGCGCTGCTGGCTGGCAACCGCCCGGAACGGCTCTTCCGCCACGCCATCGCGGAGAGCGGGCCCGCGCTCGCCGTGCACAGCGCCGACCTGACGCGGTCGAACGCCGCCCGCGTGTTCGACCTCGGGGGTATCCACGGCATCCGCGACCTGAACGCGCTCTCCACCCGGCAGATCCTCGAACTCCAGAAGAGGGTGCGCACGGGCCTGCCGGGGCTCTCCGGCACCGTGTTCTTCTCGCCCTACGTCGACGGCTCGCTGGTTCCCGGCCCGGTGATCGGCCGCATCGCCTCCGGAAGCGCGCGGAATGTCGACGTCATGACCGGCTCCAACACCAACGAGACCGATTTCTGGGCCATGTTCACCCCGGCCCTCCTCGAACTCCCGCTCAGCGCCTATCCGTCCTTCCCGCCCGCACTGGCGGGCCGCAAGCAGCACATGTACGACGTCTACGCCGGGGACCGCCCCGGGCTGAGCGAGGGGCGCGTGGTGAACGCGATGCTCACCGACCAGATCGAACGTGTCCCCGCCACCCGGCTCGCCCAGGAGCAGGCCCGCTGGCGACCCTCGTACGTCTACCAGTTCGACTGGCATGTCCCGTACGACAAGAGCGAGCCCGCCGCCCGGAACCTCGGTGCCATGCACCAGCTGGAGGTGCCGTTCGTCTTCGGCAACCTCGACCTCGGGTGGGTGCCGCGCGGCGCGGAGACCGTACGCGCCGACCGGCCCGCTCTCACCGGGCTCTCGCACCGGATGATGGATGCCTGGACGACCTTCGCCCGCACCGGAACTCCGGGGTGGCGCCCCTACCGGGCTCCGGACCGGGCCACCCTGCTGTGGGACGTACGCCCCCACCTGGAGCGCGCACCACGGGACAATGAGCGCGCCTTGTGGGACGACTATGTCTTCGGCACCGGAGGCTCCTGAAGGGGATCGCCGAGGTAAGCCCGGCCTTTTGACCGCTGCCATGGCCGTTCCCGCCATGGCCTGGTCGGTGGCGAGTCCGGCGTCTGCCGGCAACACCGTCCGGTGGAAGCGTTTCGCAACCGGACAGTGCCTTTCCTGTGAGGGCCGGTGGGTCATGATCGAATACGCCGCGGCCAGCAGGCTGCATACTGGGCGGGAGAACAGAGAACAACGCACGTGTGACAGGAGTCTGAGCAGGTGTTCGTTGCCACTGCCGATGTCGTTGCGATCGGGGACACCGGGGGCGAGCCCTACGCGCTGCGCAGTCTCCTCACCGAGTACGGTGCTGACGTCCGGCTGCTGCCTGTCGGATCTCCCAGCCATCTTGCCGACGTGCTGAACGGCACCCTGAGCCGAGCCGATCATCTCGTTCTGAGCTGCCATGGCGACGAGCGAGGTGTCCTGCTCGACACGCTTGCCCCCGAGATCGCGCAACACCAGCCTTTCAACGAGGTACTCACTCCTCGGATCGCAGCCGAGCTGGGGCGTCTGGCCAAGCCGGTGGTGCTCTCTACCGGCTGCATGACCGGAAGTGATGCCATGGCCCGCGGCTTCCTCGAAGGAGGATGCTCCGCATACATTGCGCCTCGGGGGTACCCGGACGGCACGGCAGCCTTTGCCTTCGCCGCCGCCTTCTACTATCAGACGCTGGCCCTTCGTACGCCTCCACCCGACGCAGTTGCTACCGCCAGGAAACTGGGCGGGGACACGAGTCTGTTTCACCTGTGGCACTGACACACCCGCAGAACGCTCATCTCCTCGGGACCGAGGTCATGGGCGGAAGCGGATACGCACGCGCCGGTACATCCGATGTATGGCGAGCTCGGCGGCGCGTGCGCATCTGGGAATTGGTGATTTGGTGAGGGAAACAACTCTGCTTCGCTTCGCTGTTGCTGCTGTGGCAACTCTGCGGGCTGGACTGGGGGAACGAGGTGCCGCCTGGTTGGCATTGACACTTTGAGTTGGTTGAGGACTCCTGACAAAAGTGGTGGGCTTGACCTGGTCAGCGGTCGGTGTCGGGCACGAGGCTGCCGGGTGGCGGGACGAGGTCAGCCGCGCAGTCGCACGCGATAAATCCGGCGACATCGACGATCATTCCCGGGACACTGGCCGCCATGGATGAAGTCAAAGTCGTCGTCGCCCATTCCGAGCGCGCGACCCTGCGCGTCGGCGATGTGTTCCTGAAGGTGGATACCGATCAGGCGCGCATCGACGCCGAGGTCGAGGCGATGGCCCTGGCGCCGGTCCCGACCCCGGAGGTCCTGTGGCGCAAGCCGCCCGTGCTCGCGATCGCCGCGATCCCGGGGACGGCGCTCGGCCGCCTCGGCGAGCCGTCCGCTGCGTCGCCGGCGGCGTGGGCCATGGCGGGTGCCGCCATCCGGAAGTTGCACGACGCACCGTTGCCACCACGGCCCGGTCGGGGCGGCCGGGGCCTCGACGAGCTGGCGGCGGATCTCGACGGCGAGTGCGAGTGGCTCGTGACGAACGGCGTCCTTCCTCCCGACCTGGTCACCCGCAACCGCCAGGTCGCCGAGGCGGCGTTCCGGCCGTGGACTCCGGCGTTCACGCACGGCGACCTGCAGATCGCTCACGTGTTCGTCGACGGCGACGAGATCACCGGCATCATCGACTGGTCCGAGGCGGGCCAGGGTGATGCCCTGTTCGACCTCGCCGCCTTGACGCTCGGACACGAGGAGCACCTCGGCGACGTCGTCGCCGGTTATGGCACCGACGTCGACCTCGACGTGATCCGCGCGTGGTGGTCGTTGCGAAGCCTGCTGGGGGTTCGCTGGCTGGTCGAACGCGGCTTCGACCCGTTCGCGCCGGGCTGTGAGGTCGACGTGCTGAGATCCCGGCTGTGAGGCTGCGCGGGCCCGACTGCAGCAAGGTGCGGCCAATACCGCGCTCGCGCAGCTCGGCGACCATGTTGATGAGGTCCTGAAGGCTGCGGCCGTAGCGGTCGGGCGAGGGGACCACGAGCGTGTCGCCCGCGTCGTCTGCCGGCACCTGAGTGATCGTCATGGCTCGGGAAAAGAAGGTTACTTGACGGCTCAAGGACTTGGGCGGCGCGGCTGAGCCTCCACGAGGGGCGGAGCGAAGGCCTCACGTGCTGGACAGCCGATTCCGGAAGCCCGGGCAAAACTCCCTTGCCCAATGGCCAAGAAATGTTGGCCATTGGGTGCATGCCTACCGACGATCTTCCCGAGACGCTCCACGTCACCACTGACGAGCAGCTGCGCGCCGTTTCCAATCTCACGCGTCACCGGATCATGGCCGTGCTCCGCTTTGAGCCCGCGACGATTACGCAGATCGCCGAGCGAGTGGGCCTTGCGAAGGGGAGTTCCAGCTACCACATACGGCTGCTGGAGCGGGCCGGCCTGGTGAAGGTGGTGCGAACACGGAAGGTCCGGGGGGTCACCGAGCGGTACTACGCCATGGCCGCGCAGGCGATCGTGCTGCCGGATCCGGGCGAGGGAGGGCCGGATGTGCTGATGCGGCATGCGGTGGCGGACCTGGAGGCAGTGCCGGTGGATGGCGCACGGCATGTGCGGATGGCGCATCTGCGGCTCACCCAGGCGCAGTTCGCGGAGCTGGGGGCGCGGCTGCAGGCACTGGCGGACGAGTACCGGGAGCTGTCCGATCCTTCGCTGCCGGACGCGTCACTCGTCTTCGCACTGGTCCACCCGGCGCCGCGCGAGCAGGCCGAAGGGGACGCCAAGTGACGTCAGACGTTCGGAAGTTGCCGACCGGGTTCGGACGGCTGTGGACCGCACAGACGGTGTCCTCGCTCGGTGACGGGGTGACGCATGCCGCACTGCCGCTGCTCGCGCTGACGTTGACGCGGGATCCGATGGCGCTCGCCATTGTCACGGCCGCCGGAACGCTGCCGTGGCTGCTCTTCGGGGTGCTCGGCGGTGCGCTGGTGGACCGCTGGGACCGCCGGCGCACGATGTGGGTCGGTGGACGCGGCGCGTGCGGTGCTGCTCGCAATACCGGCGGCAGCGGCCGCGCTCGACGTGCTGAGCATCCCACTGCTCGCGGCCGTCGCCTTCCTCCTCGGCCTCGGCGGACTCTTCTTCGCCACGGCCGCCACGGCCTATCTGCCGGATCTGCTCGGCCGCGACCCCATACTCCTGGAGCGCGCCAACTCCCGCCTGCGCGGCGCCCAGACCGCCATGTCGGGCTTCGCGGGGCCGCCCGCGGGCAGTGCGCTGCTCGCGCTCGGGCGGGCGGTTCCGCTGCTCGCCGACGCGGTCTCGTTCGCGCTCTCCGCACTGCTCGTACGGTCGCTGCCTGCCGCACCCCGGCCCGTACTGCAGGCCCATGTCGTTGCTGCGGCAGGAGCGGGCCGGCGCCTCCTACGTATTCCGGGATCAGTTGCTGCTCGGACTCGCGCTGCGTCCGGCGGCCGGGAACATCGCCTTCCTCGCCGTGGAGACCGTACTCGCCCTCTTCGCGCACGATCGTCTCGGCACCGACACCTTCGGCTTCGGCCTGCTCCTCACGGCGGAGGCCACCGGCGGTCTGCTCGGCGCGGGCATCGCCTCCTTCCTCGGCGGCTGGCTGGCCACCACCTACGACGTACGCACCCCGCTCTACACCGCCGTCGGCCTCCTCCTCACCATGACCACCGTCACCGCGACCATGACCAGCAACCGCCGGGTCGAGGCGGCACTGCGAGCCGCCGCCCCCGCCGATGATCCAGATCACCCGGAATCCTCGGATCCCGTTCAGGAGGGTGCCATTCAGGGCTCCGCGAGGCCGTTGAGCCGGTGCTGAGCCCAGCTCGGCGTTGCGTCCAGGGCTTCAAGATCATCCCGTGGCCCCTTTGGGCTTACCTCGGTGATCCCCTGAACGGCCGTGGCCGAGGACCGCGAGCGTGCGAAAACCGGTCGCCGAAGCCGGTCCGAACTTACAGGCTTCAGGCCATGGATCGCCTGACGGAGATTGCGCATCGGCTGACCGAAGTCAACGGCGTCGTCGGAGTGTGCCTGGGAGGCAGCCGGGCGAGGGGAACTCATCGTCCCGACTCCGACTTCGATCTGGGCCTGTACTACCGGCCGCCGCTGGACACCGATGCCCTGCGTCTGCTCGCAGCCGAGCTGACCGGTGGTTCGGCCGAGGTGACCGAGCCGGGCGGCTGGGGACCATGGGTGGACGGCGGGAGCTGGCTGACCGTTGACGGCCACCGTGTCGACTGGATCTACCGTGACCTGGGCCGAGTGCACCGCATCTGGCGGGAGTGCCTGGCGGGGCACTTCGAGGTGGGCACCCAGGCCGGCCATCCGCTGGGTGTGTACTCCCACGCCTATGTCGGCGAGTTGGCCGTCGGACGTATTCTCGCCGATCCCGGCGGTGAGCTGCAGGGCTTGCAGCGGGAGACTCGCAGCTATCCGAAGGCGCTGCGCGAGGCACTCATCACCGCCGCGCAGTGGGAGGTCCCGTTCACCTTGTCCATCGCCCGCAAGGGCGTGGCTCGCGGTGACGCCTTCTATGTCGCAGGCTGTCTCTTCCGCGCGGTCGGGCTTCTCGTGCAGGCCCTTCACGCCCACGCCGAATGCTGGGTCCTGAACGAAAAGGGAGCGGTTCAGGCTGCCGGAGAACTTCCGGCCGCCCCGCTGGATTTCGCCGTTCGGGCCCATGCGTTGTTCTCCGCGCTCGGTACCGCCCAGGAGGAACTCGCCACTGCGCTCGATGCCGCCGACAGGCTGGCCGCCGAGGTATGCGGGCGGCTCGCGTCCTGAGGGGTGGCGGTCGGTTCCGGATCGCCTGTTCGCTGCAGCGGGTCGCCCTCGGTCCGCGGGCCCGGCCATGCTCAGGTCAGCTGTCCTGCAGCTCCGCCACCGTCGGATACGACGGCTGTGCTCCGGCCCGGGTCACGGACGCCGCCCCGACGCGCACCGCGAAGCGGACCGCCTCCGCCAGCGGTTCCCCGTCCGCGAGCCGTGCGGCCAGCGCGCCGGTGAAGGCATCGCCCGCCCCCGTCGTGTCCACGGCAGTCACCGCGATGCCCGGCACGGCCGTGGTGTCGGCCGCCGTGGCGTCCAGGGCCAGGGCGCCCTCGCTGCCCAGGGTGACCACGACCGAGCGGGCCCCAGCCGTGCGCAGGGCTCGCGCCCACTGGGCGGGAGTGCCGTCCGGGAGGCCCGACAACTGCCGGGCCTCGTGCTCGTTGACGACCAACGGGTTGGCCGCGGCGAGGAGTTCGGGGTCGAGCGACCGTGGTGCCGGCGACGGGTTGAGGACCACCCGGGTACCGGTCTCCCGGGCAGCGGCAACTGCCGCGCGTACCGTCCGCAGGGGAATCTCCAGCTGGAGCGAGATGACGGCCGAGGAGGCGAGGAGCGACCGGGCCGTCGTCACATCATCCGGGCCCAGGCGGGCATTCGCGCCGGGGGAGACCACGATCGAGTTGTCCCCGTCCGGGCCGACGATGATCATCGCGGTGCCGGTCCGGGCCCCCTTGCCGACCAGCACATGCCGTACGTCCGTACCGGCCGCACGCTGGGCCTCCAGCAGCAGCTCGCCGAACGCGTCGTCACCGACCCGGGCCAGCAGGGCGGTTCGGGAACCGAGGCGGGCCGCCGCCGCGGCCTGGTTGGCGCCTTTGCCTCCCGCGGACTCGGCGAGGTCCGAACCGAGGACCGTCTCACCGGGCCCCGGCCGCACGTTCACCCGGACCGTCAGATCCGCGTTGGCCGAACCGATCACCAGCACGTCGTACGCGTTGGTGCTGTCGTTGTTCATGTCGTTCATGTCGTTCATGTCCCGGAGCTTGGTCAGAGAGCCGGGCACTCCGTCCCGGTGGCCACGATGGTGGCATGGGCGGGCTCGGTGGCGGCGGCTGCCAGCGGCTTGGCGTAGCAGCGGCTGAGCTCATGGAAGCGGTAGGGGCCGAACATGGTGCAGGGCTCGTAACCGCTGGATGTGTAGAGGGAGATGGCCTCCGGCAGTTTGATGCCGGTCTCCAGGACCATCCGGGTGCGGCCCATGGCACGGGCATTGTCCTCCAGGGCGGTCAGCACCAGCCGGGACAGGCCGCGGCCGCGTGCCTCCGGGACCACATACATGCGCTTGATCTCCGCATCACCGTCTGAGTACCCGTCAGCGCCCTTGTCCTGGCTGCGCCAGCCACCGGAGGCGACCGGGATGCCCCGGTCGTCGTACACGATCAGGTACAGGCCCTGCGGTGGCTCGAACATGGCCGGGGCAAGGGGTGTGACGTCGCCCTCGTCCCCGAATCGCTCGGCGTATTCGAGCTGCACCTGACGGTTGAGCTCGATGGCGTCGGGGTGATCGAAGGGCACGGTACGGATATTCATGCAATGAATGGTACTTCTATGCAGAGGGGCCTGTCACCGGCCGGGACGGCTGAAGTGCCGGTCGCCCGGAGCCGAACCTCCGGGCGGTGTCGTGGGCAATCCGTGCCATCAGTTGCCGGGCGAGGCCGTCTCGGCACGTTGGACGAGGTCCGCGATCAGCGAGGTGATCCTGGACCACAGCTCACGGGGGAAGTTGTGGCCCATGCCGTCGATGGTCACCAGTTCTGCGCCGGGGATGGCCGCAGCGGTGGCCCGCCCGCCGCTGACGTCGCACATGACGTCGTCGGCACCGTGGATGACGAGAGCGGGAACCCTCAGGGACCGCAGCCGCGCAGTGCGGTCTCCGGTGGCCAGGGCCGCGACGGACTGGCGTAGCATGCCCAGGGGGTCGTGGCCCCGGTCGTAGGCGCGCCCGGCCCGGTCGGCCACCCCGGCCTCGTCGAACTCGAACCCGGGGGACCCGATCGCCCGGAGAGCCCGGACCTGCCAGTCGATGTAGCCCTGGCGGTCCTCCGGTGGCGCTCCCAAGCCGCCCAGCGCGGTGAAGTCGGGCCGGCCCACACCGAGGTCCCCGGTGGTGGACATCATCGACGTCAGCGAACGGACCCGGCCGGGATACTCGATCGCGACCAGCTGGGCGACCATCCCGCCCAGGGAGGCGCCGACGAGGTGGACACCGCCGAACCCGAGCACGTCGAGCAGGCCGACGGTGTCGGCAGCCATGTCCGACAGCGTGTAGGACGCCGACGAATAGTCACCGGCCAGCGCCCCCTGCACATCGGGCACCGGCGCGTCATGGAAATGCGACGACCGGCCGGAGTCACGATTGTCGAACCGGATCACCTGCACACCGCGGTCGGCCAGTTCGGTACAGAACCCGTCCGGCCAGTTGATCATCTGCGCCCCGCCGCCCATCACCAGCAGCACGGGCGGTGCCCCGGGGTCACCGAATCGCTCGTAGGCCACCTCGATGCCCGAGGGGCCGACGTTCAAGGCCTGCTCTTCGCTCACCGTCACACCATCTCCCCGCCGAACGGATACGTGGAACACCGCGTCCGCCAAATGAGACAGCCGGTCAGGTCGCCGGGCGGATGCGATCGCCGGTTTTCTCCCGGAGTGCGGCTTCCAGTCGGTCACGGGTCTCGGTCTGGGCGGCGATCCGTTCGTTGAGGACCGCCAGCCGTTCCCACGCGACCCGCAGGCCCTGGTCCGAGGGCCGTGCGGCAGTCACATCGCCTTCCAGGCACGGCAGGAACACTCGCACGTCGTCCAGGGTGAGCCCAGCGGTGAGCAGGTAGCGGATGTTGCGGACCCGCACCGCCGCCTGCTCGTCGTAGCTGCGGTAGCCGTTGGCGGCCCGCTCGGAGGAGATCAGCCCTGCCTGCTCGTAGTGCCGCAGAGCTCGGGCCGTCGCCCCCGTTGCCTTGGCCAGCTCGCCGATCCGCACCCGTTCCACCTCCTGGGCCATCCCTATCACGCCACGACCGCTCCTCCGTCGACCGGGAGTACCACTCCGGTGACGAACGATGCGCCCGGTGCGGCAAGTTGGGTGATCGCCCAGGCCACCTCCTCGGGGCGACCGATCCGGCTCAGCGGAGTGTGCGCCAACTGCCACTCCCGCACCACGGCCATTCGCTCCGGCGTCAGGCCCTGATGCTTGCCAATGGGGGTGTCGATGGCGCCGGGGGCGACCGCCGCCACCCGGATCCCGCGGGGTGCCAGCTCGACGGCCCAGCTGCGGGTCAGCGATTCCAGGGCGGTCTTGGTCGCGGCATAGACCGAGTTGCCCGGCCAGGCCCGTTGCCCTATCGACGTGCTGACATTGACGATCACCCCGCCCGACGCCTCCAGAAGCGGCAGCGCGGTGTGGGCCAGCAGGATCGGGGCGACGAGGTTGGTGGCGAGCTGAGCCGCGATCACCTCCGGCGTCAGCGTGCCGAGGGCGCCGCTGCGCACGATGCCGGCGTTGTTGACCAGGACATCCAGCCGGTCATGTGATTCCAGTACGGCCTGGAGGATCCGTTGGGGCTCGCCCTCGGCGGTGATGTCGGCGATCAGCGGCGTGATCCTGTCGTGCCCGGCAGCAGTCTCCAGGAGCGGTCCCTCCCGCCGCCCGATCGCGTAGATGTGCGCGCCTTCGGCGGCGAACGCGCGGGCCGTGGCCCGGCCGATCCCGGTGCCGGCCCCGGTGACAACGACGATCCTGCTGGCTTGTGGTGCAACGTTGTTCATGCCGGTCATCGTTCAACCCTGCCGCCAGTGACAAGGTCAAGCAGCTGGGTATGAGACCGATGGCCGTGACCGGCGCGCTTACGCGGCCCCTCACCTGATGCCGTTGCGGTTCGACTCCGAGGCCTGGCGGAAGAGAGCCTCGAACCTCGCCGTGCCCTGCTTGGTCAGCCAGGCATCGAAGTCCATCAGGTCCGGGTACAGCCTGCGGAGCATGGGGATGTCGGCCCGCCAGCCGCCGTGGTCGTTGCCGAAGTCATAGCCGGCGATGCCGTCGGGGTCACCGCCGGCGAGGGCCTCGCGGGGGATCGGCCGGTAGCTGACGTCCCGGCCGGTCGCACGGCTGATGCCGGCGGCGATCTGCGGCATGGTCAGCTCGTCCCCGGCCAGTTCGACGGCCCGTCCGACATAGTGGTCGGGGTCCGCGAAGGCCAGCGCGGTGAACGCGCCGATATCGTCAGTGGCGATGAGCTGCACCGGCGTCTCCGGCCGGAACACGTCGGCCAGTATGCCGCCGCGCACGCCGAGGCGCGGGTCCGACTGGTTTTCCATGAACCGGACCGGCCGCAGGACCGTGGCCGGCAGGGCGAGGGCACTGATGCGGCGCTCGATCCGCCACTTGCTCTCCCAGCGGCGGATGCCGGAGGAACGCTCCGCGCCGCCGACCGAGGTGTACACGAAGTGCCGCACGTCGGCGTCCTTCGCGGCCTCGGCCACGTTCACGCCCAGACGGAGCTCATCGTCGGTGGTGAAGCCGGGCGGCGTGCCGGGGTAGCCCGCGGTGGGCTGGACGCTGAAGACGCCGTGCGCGCCTCGCATCGCCCGGTCGAGCGAAGGGCGGTCGTCCATGTCGCCGGGCACGAGCTCCGCACCGGCCCGGGCGAGCGTCTGCGCCGCCGGGGCGGCCGGGTCCCGCACGAGCGCCCGGACATGTTGCCCCGCAGCGAGGAGGTGCCGGGCGGCGGCGCCGCCCTGAAGGCCGGTCGCGCCGGTCACGAGCACGGTCATGGTGGACTCCTTGTCGGAGGTGATGGGGGGTAGGGGCATGCACAGTGGGGCTGATGGGAGCGGCTGGGCACGGGTTCCGGTGCCAGGTACCGCTTCCGGGGCACAAGTGGGGAAGCTCCCCGTTTGATGCGCGATAATATATGGGGAGACTCCCCAGTTGGCAATCGAGGATGGCCGATGACAACAGCACCGCAGAACGGGCCGCTCCGCGCCGATGCCCGCCGCAATGTCGAACTGCTGCTCGCCGCAGCCCGAGAGGTCTTCACCGAGCAGGGCGTCAACGCGCCCCTGGACGACGTCGCCCGGCGGGCCGGAGTCGGGAACGCGACGCTCTACCGCCGGTTCCCGACCAGGCAAGCGCTGCTGGAGGCCGTTCATCGGGACCAGATCGAGGCCTTGCACTCCCGGGCGCAGATACTCCTGAGCGACCCATCCCCGTACGAGGGGCTGAACGTGTGGCTGCGAGAGCTGGTGCAGCACGGGAGTACCTCCCGCGGGTTGACCGCAGCCCTCACGGCAGCCCTGAACGGCGAAAACGCCGGGAAATCCGAGTGCGGAAGGCTGGTCATGGATGCCGGCGCGGCGCTCCTGGAACGGGCCTGGCAAGCCCGGGTCATCCGTTCCGACGTCACCGTGGCCCAGGTGCTCAAGTTGGTCAACGCGGTCGCGTTCGCCACCGAGTGCGAACCCGACGCGCAACAGCAGGCCGAGCACCTCCTCTCCCTGGTAATGGACGGCCTGCGACGCTGAGATCACAGACCGCGGCGCACCGCCGCAGCCAGGCACTCACCCTACGAGCAGCCGCGGTCACGCCAACCACAGCTCACACACGCAAGATTGCTCAGGAGGTCCGACCCTCTGCCAGCACCTCCCGGACCACGTGCCGGGCGTTGTCGGCCATCGCCGGGTTGGTCTTCCGGTAGTACGGCAGCGCGATCAGTGCCTGTGAGAGCGTCCGGCCCCGGCCGCGGCTCCAGGTCGCGTCGTCCACGTCGAGCGCTTCGCGGAAGACTTCCCGGGCGTCCGACGGCAGCAGGTTCCATGCCGGGAACAAGTCGCAGGCCGGATCGCCCGTCCCCATGCACCCGAAGTCGATGACCGAAGTCAGCCTGCCGCCGTCCACCAGCAGATTGCCCGGCATCAGGTCGGAGTGCAGCCACACCGGCGGCCCGTCCCAGCCAGGGGTTCGCAGTGCGTCCTCCCATACGGCGGCCGCGGCATCGCAGTTGACGCCCTCCTGATGAGGGATCCGACGCAGCTCCCCGATCGCCGCCCGGGTCGACGCGTCGAGCGAGGCAAGCGGCCCCCCTCGGTATGCTTGCGGCGCGCCCGGCAGGGCGATGCTCCGCATCGCCGCCACGAACCGGGCCAGGTCCCTGGCCAGCAGCAGGGGCTCGCTCAGCGCCCCCGCCTCGGGGTTCTCCCCGGCCAGCCATCGGTACACCGACCAGGGCCACGGATACCCCTCGGCGGGCCGACCGGCCCCGAGGACCTCGGGGACGGCGATGGGCAGCCGCGATGCGAGGCGGGGCAGCCACTCCTGCTCCATCGCCACGTCCGTGGCCCCGCCCTCCACCAGCGGCAGCCGTACGACCATGGCGTCACCGAGGCGGTACATGGCGTTGACCGTGCCACCGGACGGAAACCGCTCCACCGCCAGCCCGGCCCACTGCGGGAACTGCCGGGCGATCAGCCGTGAAACGAGGGCGTCGTCGATGGCGTGCTGGCCGGGATGCATCTGACCTGTGCTCATGGGGCGCCATCCGATCGCCGGGCTGCAACAGGTGTCAAATGGCTTTCGGCCGGGCCGACATCCGCACCCGAGTGGACGTGGCCTGGTCCAGCATCACCGCTGCACCCTCGCTGACCTCCGGGGGCAGAGCCCCTGGTCTCGGATGTCCGTCAAAGTGGAGCAAGCTCAGGGGTATCCACGAAAGGAATCCGATGAACCAGACGCGAGCGTGCCCTATGTGTACAGACACGCTGACGAACTGTTCCGGCCGGGATGCCGGCCGGTCTTCTCTCGCCCGGCGGGGTGGTCTGTCATGAGTGTCGGTGGCATACCGTCGGAGCCCGGCCCGGTTGCGACGGCTTGGGATGCGCCCCCTTTCGACCCCGAACTGAGTGTGGCGCTGGCGGCTTTGGGGGACGGGGCGAGGGAGCCGTTCACCGTGGAGAACCTCGCGGCCCGGCAGGAGCGGGATGCTGCGGCCCGGCCCAGGCCGACGGTCCGGGATCTCCAGGCCGATGGCCGCTTCGAGGTGGATGAGCTGCGTGTGCCGGGAGTGTCGGGCGGGCAGGACATCACGCTCGTGAGCGCACGGCCCGCCGGGATCGCCGGGCCGCTGCCGCTGCTGTACTACATGCACGGTGGCGGAATGATCATGGGCAATGCGTGGTCCGTACTTCCGCGGCTGCTTCGGGAATGGGCTCTCGCACTGGAGTTGGCCGTCATCTCTGTCGAGTACCGGTTGGCACCCCATGCGCGGCACCCCGGACCGGTGGAGGACTGTTACGCCGGATTCGTCTGGGCGGCTGGGCACGCGGCCCAACTGGGCATCGACGCGGACCGCATCATTATCGGAGGAAAGAGCGCCGGCGGCGGACTCGCCGCGGCACTCGCCCTGCTCGCCCGTGACCGAGGCGGGCCCACACCGATCGGGCAACTGCTCCTGTGCCCGATGCTCGACGACCGCAACAACACCTTCTCCAGCCACCAGATGGCCGGCATCGACACCTGGGACCGAACCTCCAACGCAACCGCGTGGCAGGCGTTGCTGGGCGACCAGTACGGCGCTGCGGACCTGCCGCCCTACGCAGCTCCCGCCCGCGCCACGGATCTGTCCGGGCTGCCCCCGGCCTATGTCGAGGTCGGGTCGGCCGAGACCTTCAGGGACGAGGATGTGGCCTATGCCAATGCGATCTGGCAGGCCGGTGGCCAAGCCGAACTGCACGTATGGCCCGGGGCCTTCCACGGTTTCGACACCTTCGCACCACGGGCAGCTCTCAGCCAGGACGCCCGCAACGCCCGTTCCCGCTGGCTGCGGCGCATCCTCACACAGTCCGATACGGGCAGCGGACCTGCCTGCTGAGCACGTCACGGCGGCCGGGCGATTGAGCGGTCGGTGTGACGGATCACGCCATGGATCCGTCGGGCGGAGGTCGTAGAGGTAGGACCGGCCGTTCTTAAAGCTGCGCCAGACGGCGGCAGGCGGTCCAGGAACGTCACCGCTGCGCGGGCCTCGAAGCGGGTGGTGATGCAGTGCAGGTGGACGTACTCGACCCTGACCAGTGAGTCGAAGCTCTCCGCCGCGGTGTTGACGAGGGGCGAACCCACACGCCCTGTCGACCGCACCACACCCAGCCGTTCGCACCGGCTGTTGTACGCCTCGCCCGGTGAAGACCAGCGCGTTCGCCGCACACGCGTGCCTCTCCGCACGCTTGGGTGCGCTTCAATGCGCGGCGGGCCGCAGACATGGGCGCCGGGCGGGAGGGAAATCGGAGTGGTGTCGGTGGCCCGCCCCTGGGACGGAACCGGGCGGCGCCCACAGGGAGGTGGCATGAAGACCGCTGGGGCGATTCCGTCTGCGCCCGGAGCCGTGCCGTTCATGGGGCATGCGCTGCTCATGGTCCGTGACCCCTTGGGGTTCGTGTCGTCCCTGCCGGCCCACGGGGATCTGGTGCGGATACGTCTGGGGCCGCAGTCAGCGGTCATGGTGTGCGATCCGGTGCTCACTCGCCAGGTCCTGCTGGAGGACTGCACCTTCGACAAGGGCGGGCCCCTGTTCGTCCGGCTCCGTGAGGTGCTCGGTGACGGTGTGGGCACCTGCCCCCACGGCCGGCACCGGCGTCAGCGGCGTCTGGTCCAGCCCGCCTTCCGTCTTGAACGGTTTCCCGGCTACGCGGCGGTGATCGGGGCCTTGGCCGAGGCCGCTGCCTGCTCCTGGCACGACGGCCAGGTCATTGATGTGATCCGCGAGATGACGACGCTGACGGCACGGACGACGGCGGAGACGATGTTCACCGCGGCACTGCCACCGGAAGCCGTCCAGTTGGTGGTCGACGACACCTCCACCCTGGTCGAGGGCATTTTCCGGCGGATGATCACTCCGCCCCTCCTCGATCGGGTACCGACCAGGGGCAATAGGCGGTACCACCAAGCGCTCGCCCGCCTCCGGCGCATGATCGGCGCCATCATCGCCGTTCGCCGGACTGACGGCGGTGACCACGGCGACCTGTTGTCGTCCCTGCTGAGCGCCAGCGATCCCGAGAGCCGGAACGGGCACCAGGCCCTGACCGACGAGGAACTGACCGATCAGGCCATCACCTTTCTCTTCGCCGGGACGGAGACGACCGCCAGCACGCTGGCGTGGGCACTCCATCTGCTTGCCGGGCATCCGGAGGTCGAGGAGTGCCTTCACTCCGAGGCCGAGAGCGTGCTGGCCGGGGCGCCCCCGGCGTTCACGCATCTGCCCGCCCTCAAGGTGGCCGGTTGCGTGGTCACCGAGACGCTGCGGTTGTACCCGCCTGCATGGCTGATGACGCGGACGGCGATGAAGGACACCGAACTCGGCGGAGTCACGCTTCCTGCCGGGTCCACGATTGCCTACAGCCCCTACCTCATCCACCGCCGCCCCGACCTGTACGAGAACCCTGACCACTTCGACCCCGGCCGATGGCTGGCGGCGCAGCCCGACCGTACTGCCTACCTTCCCTTCAGCGCCGGAGCCCGCCAGTGCATCGGAGACCGCTTTGCGGTGACCGAAGCCACCCTGGCCTTGACCGCCATTGCCCGTCGCTGGCGCCTGGTACCGCTGACGGACCGACCCATTCGCCCGTACGTAAAGACCACTTTGAGTCCCCGCGGGCTGCGGATGTGCGTCGTGGCCCGTTCCTCAGCCCCCGGTGGCGTTGCGAACGGGCACGAGGAGGGGGCTGCCCCGTAGCCGGTGACGGCATGGATGGCGCGGCTGGGGCAGGGGGCCCGATGTGTTTCAGGGCTCGGGATGAAGGCGGGGGGCGATCCCCATCGCGGCAAACTCAAAATCCCGTGCCCCGGCATCCGGGCTCCACCAAGAACGGGGACCCGCTCAATGCCCGGGTCGCCCAAAGGCGGTGAACCCTACCGGGCGGGAAGCGGAGGGGCGCCGGGATCACCGGCCTCGGCATCGTCCCGCGGCGGTTGATTTTCGGCTGTCAGCGGCAGCGGAGCGGCGTCCATGGACATGCCCAGTCCATACCTGCCAGTGCGGTAGCACCAGTTGGTCCAGCCGCTGATGAAGGGGCGCAATGCCTCTTCAATGTACCGGCGCAGTTCCGGGTCGGCGAAGGTGAGCACTTCGGCTTCCTGGCACTGGTAGTCCCTGATGCTCTGATAGAAGACCTCCGCGGCAGCATCCAGGGCCTGTTGGGGCGTATAGCCATGTTGCCCGCGAAGAATCTCGGGGATACTGAACGCATTCGACTGCTCGGTGCATGTCTCCTTGGGGTATGACACAACATCGTTGAGCCAGCAGGTGATTGCTGCGGACAACCAGACAAGCCGTTTCACCCGGGGATCGTGGATCTGGGGGAGGGGGATGGCGTAATCACCGAGAATTTCCTCCACCTGCAGGGTGGAAATTGCTGCCGCGCCGGCGACTCGCATGGAGCGGTACTGCACCAGGTTGATCGGGTGGCGGTCCCTGGCAACCTGCCCCTCCCAGAAGATGCTCAGGTGCGTTTGATAGAAGCTTTCGCGCAGCCGTCCCGCTTGGTCGGGTGAGGCCAGGGCGGTGGTGCGGTTCCACAGGTCTGCGAAGGACGCGGCCAAGCCGTGTTCATGTGCCGACGGGCGAGGGTCCGTCCCCGCCATGGTGGTGACGAGTTCGGGGAGCAGGTCCAGTGCTGATGCGGCTCCTTCCTCGCTGTCGGGATAGCAGCCCCAGAAGTCGTCCTGGAGGAACAGCCACATGATCCAGTCGTTCATAAGACACAGTTCGGCACGGCCCAGGGTGGGGTTGGTGACTGCTGTGGCAACGTGGCACATCAGGTGGTCGAAGTAACGGACGGTCTGTCCGGGTTTGGTGAGCAGGTCCCATTTTTGGACCCATTCCCGCGTATGGTCACTGATGGTGTCGATGTGCTGGTTGGCGGTGACAGGAAACGGCGTGGCCAATTTCGGCATACGCAGATCCATGGGCGATCACCTTCTTTGAGCGCCGAACCCTGAGGGTTTCCCGTCCTGGTCCACTCCTGCAGACCGCCCCGGTGAATCCGAGCGACCGGGGGAGTCCTCGCAGGCCATCCAACTCACCCCGCTCCGGGAGGGACAGGTCCGGGCCCGGCGGCGCGCGGAGTGCAGTGAGGCAGTCGGGCGCAGTGCACATGCCACTGGCAGGTTCTCTTCGGAAGCGCGCCTTCCGGGCTTCGTGCCGTCCCGTGCACGCCTTTCTGCAGCGTGCGGGCCGCGGTCCGGCGTATATGCTCGTCGTGAGCGTGCTCGTTTCACCGGAACGGCCTGCGACGTTCTGGCTCCTGGCACCTGCGGAGCAGTCTTGGCACACGATCTGACATGGGTGTCGCACACGCAGACCGGGCTACGGCACGGTTCCGGCGTATTCCGGTTGGTTGGCCTCCGTGTTTGGGTATTCGTGCCGGGTAGGCATCAGGCAGGAGGCCGTGCGCTGTTGCAGCCAATGCTGGTTCCCGGCCGGCCCGCAGCGGAAGGCCGGTGATCGCCGTTGGATATGCCGGACGCAGGGCTCGGTGTCCGCCAGCCGGGGGGAGCAACGGTCATGAACGGGCTTGTCCGCGCGCA
This sequence comes from Streptomyces xingningensis, assembly GCF_054957865.1. Taxonomy (NCBI): domain Bacteria; kingdom Bacillati; phylum Actinomycetota; class Actinomycetes; order Kitasatosporales; family Streptomycetaceae; genus Streptomyces; species Streptomyces xingningensis. The sequence continues at coordinate 19,806 of NZ_JBDJPF010000003.1, read as the reverse complement.
CGGAAGGCCCCTCCGGCCATGACGGTTCGTCCCCCGGTGCCAGTCGCCGACCTGTTGGATCTGCCCGGCATCCGCCACGCGGTCGATACCGTGCTGTTCGACTTCCTCGAGGGCAAATCCCGCGCCGCCGCCGCCAGCCACCTGCCCACCGAGGTCCCGCAACTCCTGCACGACTTCCTGGCCGCCGGAGGCAAACGCCTGCGTCCGCTGCTCTGCGTGGTCGGCTGGCATGCCGCCGGAGGCCACGGCGACAGGACCCCGGTCATACGTGTGGCGGCTTCGCTGGAGATGTTCCATGCCTTTGCCCTCATCCACGACGACATCATGGACAACAGCACCACCCGGCGCGGGGCACCCACCCTCCACTGCCGGTTTGCCGCCTGCTACACCGCCGAGCGCGGCGCCGGCGCTGCCGGCCGCCTGGGCACCTCGGTCGCCATCCTCGTCGGCGACCTGGCCCTGGCCTGGTCCGATGAGCTCCTGCACACCGCCGGCCTGGCCACCGGCCAGCTCACCGCCGTGCTGCCGGTGCTCGACGCCATGCGCACCGAGGTGATGTACGGGCAGTACCTCGACGTCATCGCGGCCGGTCGCCCCACGGCCGACCTGGACCGCTCCCTGTCATTCGCCTGCTACAAGACCGCCAAGTACACCGTCGAGCGCCCCCTCCACATCGGCGCCGCTCTCGCCGGAGCCGACACCGAGTTGCTCGGCGCGCTCAGCGCCTACGCTCTGCCTCTCGGTGAGGCATTCCAGCTTCGCGACGACCTTCTCGGCGTCTTCGGCGACCCCTGCACCACCGGCAAGCCCAACCTCGACGACCTGCGCGAGGGCAAGCACACCGCCCTCATCGCCCTCGCCCTCCAACGCGCCGGCCCCGCCCAGCAGTACACGCTGCGCAGCCTCCTGGGCAACCCGGCACTCGACGAGGACGATGCCGAGCGCATTCGCCGGATCCTCACCGTCACGCGCGCGAAGGCCGCCGTGGAACAGCTCATCCGCACCGGCTTCCACCGCGCCCGGCATGCCCTCGATACGAGTCCGTTTCCGCCCGCCGCGACGCATGCCCTGCTCCACATAGCCGATGCCGCGACACAGAGGACCGTTTGAGCGCCCCCGCTTCTCGCGGATCGTCATCCGCATGATCGCTCGCAGGTTGCGCATGCTCTGCGCATCCTCGTGCTCCTATGTGTGGTGGATCGCGTTCACCAGTCCGGCAACAAGGTTCGCCCGCTCGGCCATGAATGCGATCACCAGGTACTCGTGGTCGGCGTGGGCACCGCCCCCGACTGCTCCAAGGCCGTCAAGTGTCGGCACCCCCAGCGCGGCCGTGAAGTTGCCGTCGCTTCCGCCGCCGACTGCTTTGCCTTCGAGATCAGGAAGCAGTTGCTTTGCCACCGCAAAGAGCTCGGCCGACGCTGACTCGGGCATCGGGGGTCGGTCGATGGCACCCTGAACCGCGATCTCCGCCTCATCGAGATACGGCGCCAGCGCTGCGAACGCGGATTCGATTCGTTCTTTCTCGTCGGCCGACTCGACCCGGACGTCGACGATGACGGTCGCCGCTGCGGGAACGACGTTGTCCAGGGTTCCTGCGGACGCGACGGTCGGGGTAACGGTCGTGCCGATATCGGATCGGCCAAGCGCTGCGATATCCAGTACCTGGTGTGCTGCTTCGACCAGGGCGTTGACCCCGGCTCCGGGCTCGAGGCCTGCGTGCGAAGCCCGGCCCGCGATGGAGACTTGGAACGTACCGCAGCCTTTGCGGCCGGTCTTGAGGGCTCCGCCGTCAGCGGCGCCCTCGAGCACAAGCACAGCGCCGCAAGCGAGGGCTCGTTCTTCGATGAGAGCTCGAGAGGAGCGGGAGCCGACCTCTTCGTCGGCGGTCACCAGGATCTCGACGCCTGACCGGTCATCGAGCGTCGCCAGGCCATGAACGGCCTGTACCAGACCGCCAAGCATGTCAAAGACACCGGGACCGGTTGCCCGCCCGTTTTCGACCATGAACGGGCGGCGTTCAAGGGTGCCGAGCGGAAACACCGTGTCATGGTGACCGAGGATCAGTACTCGGGGATCGCCACCAGCTGACCAGTGGACATGCGGTCCGGCTTCGCTGTCAACGAGGATGGCCTGCCCGCCAAGGCGGCTCTCGATGATAGCGGCGACGGCTTTGGCCGATGCCATCAAGGCGTCGAGATCACGCGATGGAGACTCGATTTCGACGAGTGTCCTGAGGTCCTCAATCATCGCGTCCACACTCACCTGGACGGTATTGCGCATTGTCATATTGCCAGGCTACTGAAGTGTGAAAAGTGATGCCGGTCAGCTGTCATGATGAGGACGGTGCCGGCGAGATTGCCGATGTCGTGCTTGACCAAGTCGGCCAGTCTGCTGGACTCCGCCGAAGGCGGCCTGCCGACGGTGAAGCCAATGCGGGCCCCGCGGAGGAGCGGGGCCCACATCACAGGGTAGGCCTTTCCAACAGACTGTCGGTCAGTACCCCGTCCGTGCTAGCGGGGCTTCTTGAATCCGAAGGTCGTGGCGTCCTTCTTCGTGTAGACGGTCCCGTCCGTGTCCTTGGTGAAGTGGCCGACCTTGGCGACGGTGGGCGGCGTGTAGCGCTCGGGCAGCTGCTTGTTCCTGGTCATGGACTTCTCCCATGCATCGGTTGAAGCTGAAATGACATCAAAACATGTAACCGGCTTCCCTCCGGGGTGTCCATGTGGCCATTCCAACTTGCGCCATCCTCAACCCGACTTCACGCCCCAGTGTGTGGATCACCAAGGAAGCAGGTTCTACCAGTTGGTGCGGCCATCGAACACGGCAGAGCACGGCACCGGGCCGGGCTCCTCAGGGTGAAGCGTGGCATGTAGCGAGACGTCGGCGTAATGACCATGGGGCTCGTGTGTCACGTCCCCCTTTGACCTGCTGCTTCGTCCAGCAGGGACAGGGCGGGGAAGGTTCGGCGACGTCTGGATGATGCACCGTGTGGAACTTGACTGGTATGTACGCGTGCCGCCGCCACGAACTTGATCTGCTCGGTCGACAAGAGGGAAGCCGCTGGGCTCTCATTTTTTCCGCCACAGTAATGGCGCGATGTTGGCCGTGCCCAGTTGCGCGATCTTCCTCCGGTGGTGCACGGTTCTGCGGCGGCCGTGGTGTTCTGGCCGAAACGGCGATCGACCGAGGTCGCCGCGCCGATCGGTTGTCTCGGCGGCCGGACTGTCGCAGGGGGGCAAGTTCTGTGCGTAGTCAGCGCAGTTGTGGCGGTTTGTGGTGCGGCGCAGGACAGTGCGGGGCACGGCCCTCGCCCGCGCACAGCGTGGTCTTGCCGCTACGGGGGAGGCGCTGACGGGGCAACCGTGTGGCCGGCCGGGACCGGTGCATGGACGAGGTGGACGCGATGCCAGCGGCATGGATGCCGCCTTGATACCTGGTGGTGAGGCATGTGCAAGCGCTGAACGACAACCTTGTGGTCTTTCCGGACTCCCCAGGCGGCGCCTGGGCTCACCGCCGGCTCGGCGCCGAAGCGCTGCAGCTGGTGCCCCATGCCTCCGGGCGGCCGTGGCTGGCCGGCTCATGGGCACCGGAAGACCTGGTGGTGGCCGACGCGGGCCCGGTGCGGGTGGCGGTGTTCGGTTCGGACTCGATCACACCGGATCGCCTGACCGCGCTGATCTCCTCGGTGCGCGACCTGCCGGACCTGGACCGGCTGGCCCGCCGGCTTCCCGGCAGCGCTCACCTGGTGGCCTCGGTCCACGGCCGGGTGCGGTTCCAAGGCACCGTCATCGGGACCCGCTGCGTGTTCACCGCCCGTCTGGACGATGTGCCGGTCGCCGGCGACCGGGCCGACGTGCTGGCCCGGATGATCGGTGCGGAGCCGGACGAGAACCTGCTCGCGGCGGGCGTGACCTACGGGATGCTCCTCGCGCCGCTGAGCGAGCGCAGCTGGTGGCGCGGCGTGCACCAAGTGGCCGCGGACTCCTACCTGGTGATCCCCGGCGACGGCGCGGCCCGCACCGTGCGCTGGTGGAATCCGCCGGAGCCGAACCGCCCGCTGGCCCGGGGAGCGGCCCAGGTGCGCGAGAGGCTGCGGGATGCCGTGGCCCAACGGCAACCCCACCGGGGCAGGCTGTCGGCTGACCTGTCGGGAGGCATGGATTCCACCTCGCTGTGCTTTCTCGCCGCCGAGCACCACCCCGACCTGCTGACCTTTCGTTGGACCGGCGGCAGCGCGATCAACGACGACCCGCTGTACGCCGCCCAGGCCGAGCGCTCACTGGAGCACGCCCAGCATCTGACCGTGCCGGAATCCGACGCTCCACCCGTGTTCGCCCCGCCGTACTCGCTGCCGGACACGGAAGCCCCGCGGGCCGCCACCCGGGGGATGAACGCCATCCGCAGCGGGATCCGACTGCTCGTCGAACACGGCGCCACCCGGCACCTGGCCGGGCACGGGGCCGATGAGCTGTTCACCGGCAGTGCCGCCTACCTGCACACGCTCTTGCGCCGCCGCCCGGTGACCGCCCTGCGGCAATTGCGCGCCCACCGGGCGCTGTACCGCTGGCCGTTGGCGTCCAGCCTGTCCGGGCTGCTGCGCGGGGAAGACCTCGGTGCGTGGTGGCGCCGGTGCGCCGATGACCTCGGCCGTCCCGCGCCGTCGGGCCCGGCACCCGCCCTGGGCTGGGGGGCGCAGGTCCCGGCGACGCCGTGGGCCACCCGGGACGCGGTGCGGACCACGCAGACGATCTTCTACGGCGTGGCGGATCAGGCCGCCCCCCTGGCACCGGACCGGGGGCAGCACGAAGCCCTCACCATGCTGCGCAGCGCAGGGCCCGTACTCCGGCTGCTCTGTCGCGAATACACCGCCGAGGGGCTGCGCCTGGAGCTGCCCTACCTGGACGACCGGGTGGTCGAGGCGGTGCTGTCGATCCTTCCCCACGAGCGCTACACCCCCTGGCGGTACAAGCCGGTGCTGGCCGCGGCAATGCGCGGTCTCGTGCCCGATGTGATCCTGGACCGGTCCACCAAGGGCGACTGCGAGGAGTCCGTCGACCGCGCCTTGCAGGAGCACGTTCCCGACCTGCTGGAGCTGTTCGCGGACTCGCTGCTGGCCCGCCGCGGCCTGATCGACGTGGCCCGTCTGCGGACCACCTTGCTCACGCCGCCGCAAACCGGAGACGTCTGGTCCGCCCAACTGGAAGCGACGCTCGGCGCCGAGCTGTGGCTGCGGGAGATCGCGGCCCGCCCCACCGGCACCCCAGCACCCACCAACCCTGCCCGTGACGGCGCCCGCCACCTGCACCGCGTGCCCAACCCCGAGGAGTCTCCGTGACCAGTCCGCCCTGCGCGCTGCCGCCTCGCATCCGGTTGCCCCTGCACCGGCGCATGCTGCCGCTGGCCGCCGTGGCCATCGCCTGGCCGCTGGCCAAACTGCCGCCCAGATATGTGCGCGCAACACTCGAGGCGCTGCGCACCGGCGCCCGTCCGAGCACCGCCGCGCAGGCGTCCGCGGCCCGCACCGCAGTCGTCGCGGTCAGCCTGCACTGCGCCGTCCACAACTGCCTGCAGCGGTCGATCGCAGCAGCCGTGCTGTGCCGCTTCAAGGGAGTGTGGCCCACCTGGCAGACCGGCGTGCGCACGACGCCGTTCGCCGCCCACGCCTGGATCGAAGCCGACGGCCAGGTGATCGGCGAACCGTACCCCGACGGCTACTACCGGCCGTTGCTCACCGTCGCCCCCAACCCGCCCAAGCGAGCGGCCCGATAGCCGCTCCCACGCCGAGACCACGCCCGGAGGAGCACATGACGCTACGCCTGACCGCCCACACGGTCGCCACCGACACCGACGACGGCGCGGTGCTGTTGTGCCAGCGCACCGGGCACTACTGGCAGCTCAACGAGACCGGCGCCTACGCGCTGCAGCGCCTGCTGGCCGGATGTGCCATGGATCGACTTGCCGAGGAGTTCGCGGCCCGGTTCGACATCGCACCGGCCCAGGCGCACGAGGACCTCACGGCGATGACCGAACAGCTCCAGGCGTCCGGACTGATGGAGGTCGGCTGACACCAGGACCGGCCCACGGCGCCCCGCGCCGTGCCGGCCATCCTGCCCCAAGCTTGCTCGTCGTGACGGCCCGGGCGACGGGCTGGAAAGGGAGCCGCGCACGCGATGCTTCGACAGCTGTGGACCCTGACCCGGGGGCAGCGGCGCCCCCTGGGGGCCGCCCTGCTCCTCACCTTGATCGCGGCCGCCGTGGGCGTCGCACAGCCCTTGGCGGCCAAGGGGGTGGTCGACGCACTCACCGCACACCGACCGCTCCTCCTCCCCGTCGCCGTCCTCGTCCTGCTGCTGCTGGCCCAGGCACTGATCGGGGCCTTGGCCGCCTTCCTGCTGGAGCGCACCGGCGAGCGGTTCGTGCTGGGCATGCGCACCAGATTGGTCTCGCACCTGCTGCGGGTCCAGATGCAGTCGTTCGACCGCCTGCGTGTGGGAGACCTCATGGCGCGCGCCTCGACGGACGTGGCCGTACTGCGCGAGGCGCTGACGCACATCTCCGTCCAGATCGCCACCAACCTGTGTGTCGCCCTGGGCAGCGTCGTCGCCATGCTGGTGATGGATCCGGTCCTGATGCTGCTCATCCTGGGCGTGCTGCTCGTCGGCAGCATCGTGATCAACGGGCTGTCGGCGAGGATCGGCCGCGCGTCGGTGACCCTGCAGACCGCCGTCGGAGCGATCTCGGCCGGACTGGAACGAGCCCTGTCGGCCCTGCGCACCGTCCGGGCCAACCGCGCCGAACAACGGGAGATCGACCACCTCACCACACTGGCCCACCGCGCCTACGATGCCGCGGTACACAGCGCCCGGCTCACGGCAACGATCGCCCCCACTGCCCAGATGGCCATCAACACCGCCTTCGTTCTGATCCTGCTGGTCGGTGCGGCCCGTGTCGACCAAGGGGCTCTCTCCCTCGGCGCTCTCGTGGCGATGCTGCTGTACGCCACCCAGCTCACGGGGCCCATCACCGAACTGATGGAGGGCATCGCCTCCGTGAACAGGGCCAAGGGCGCCACCGAGCGCATCCAAGAGGTCTACGCGCTCCCCACCGAGGACAGCACCACCCCCACGATCAGCCGCGGCACACTGTGGCGGCAACCGTCCCCGCACTCACCCTCGACCGCGTCGCTGGAGGTTCGCGATCTGCGGTTCGGGTACAGCCGCGATACTCCGGTGCTCCGGGGACTGTCGCTGACCGTTCCTCCCCACGCGCTGGTCGCCCTGGTCGGCCCGTCCGGGGCCGGTAAGTCGACCACCTTCGCACTGATCAACCGGTTCTACGAACCATGGAGCGGCGGCATCCGCATCGACGGGCAACCGGCCACGGACCTCAGCCTCAAAGAGTGGCGCGCGCACATCGGCTGGGTCGAACAGGACTGCCCGATCCTGTACGGCACCCTGCGGGACAACCTCTGCTACGCAGCCCCGGACGCCACCGACGACAGGCTGTGGGAGGCCCTCGGCCTCGTCAACCTCACCCACAAGATCCACCGCCTGCCGGCCGGGCTCGACACCGAGGTCGGTGAGCGCGGAGTGCGCCTGTCCAGTGGCGAACGCCAAAGAATTGCCATCGCCCGAGCGGTCCTGGCCCGTCCCCGGCTGCTGCTGATGGACGAACCCACCGCCCACCTCGATCCCGCCAACGAGGCCGCTTTGACGGTCAACTTGCACGACCTGCGGCAGGAGTGCGCCCTCCTCGTCATCGCCCACCGGATGTCCACCATCGAAGCGGCGGACACCGTCGTCATGCTCTCGAACGGCACGGCACAAGCCACCGGAACGTATGCCGAACTCCTCCGCACCCACCCGGGATTTCAGCAACTCGTCGGTCGCTCCGCCGACATCAACGGAGCACGTCGCTCCTGACCGCCAGGGGTTGGCAACTGCTCGTCGAGGAGCGCATATGAGGTCGTCTTAGCTCGATGGTGTGATGGCCGGCTTCCGGGCTTGCGGTGCCCTGGGTCATCCGGGTTAGCGTGGCGGCGCGATCTGGGACGCCGGGTGCGGTGTCGGCGTGCGGGGCCCCTGCTCCACCGGAGCGATGGTTCAGGGCCTCCCCGTCGCCTCTGGCCGTATCCATATGGCCAGGTCGCGTAGGGAACCGGCCTCCCGGGACCGGACCACGCACAGGATGCGTGTCGCCGCCTCGGGGTCGAGTACGCCGGGGAACCAGTGCGCCCAAGACCGTTCGGGGCGTGCGGCTGACCGGGCTCACTCCTGCTCAGTCCGTAGGAACGGTACACCGATGGGCGTGGTGGAGACCAGCTCTCCTGCTCAGGCTCGCCTGGCCTGTGAAAATCAGGGATTCGCGAAGTATATGTGCTTATTTCGATATGCGGGTTTCGCGTTTTGTGTCCGCCGAAGGGGCGGCCGAGGAACGATAGGAATGGCCGAGTCCCGAACCGAGCCCGAAGCAACGTCAGGGTTTCAAGAGCCCACCCACCAGTCGTTCGGTTGGCCGTCGTTGGCGATGCTGCGGTTGCGGAGGGTTCCCTCAAGGACGAAGCCGAGCCTCTTGGCAAGTGCACGCAAGGCCGTCGGAGCCGGGCGATCTGGTCATGGATGTGGTGCAGGCGGCGGCTGGTGCGCTCGCCGGGCCTGCGGTGTGCCCTGCGCCGGGCGGCGCGCTGTTCCAGGCGCAGGAGCCTGGCTTTCTCCTTCTCGGTCGGCCACTGGCCGTGGCAGTAGGTCTTCCCGTCGGACAGGGCCAGGGGGACGGTCACGCCCATGTCGATGCCGACCTCGGGACCGGGGTGGGTCTGGGGCCTGGGTTCATGGGTCATGATGCGGAGGCGATGTGCCAGCCGAGTGCGTCCTTGACGAGTCTGGCGCCGGTGATCCGGTTCTCGGTGCCGGCGTGCTTGCCTGCGGGGAGGTCTTTGGCCCAGCGGAACCGGATGCGGCCGATCTTGGGGATGTTGACCATGCCCAGCGGCGGTGCACGCGCTTGATGTTCAGGTCCCGGCCCTGCGGGATGCCCACCGGCATCACGGACCGGAACCGGCCCTTGAAGTCCGGGGAGCCTGCCCGGCCCTCCCAGCAGTTCCTCCACGCCTGGAAGTACGTCTTGAGAACCGCCTGCGCGGCCTGCGCGGGAAGGACTGCGAGGAAGTCGAGGTCCTTGCGGGCCTGGCGTATCGCGGCGTCCGCGTTCGCCGGCGACTTGAGTGGCTTGACGCCGGATCATGCGAAGGGGCACCGCTCACCGTCGTATGTCAGTACATCGAGTCCGTAAGCGGGGGAACACTGCGCAAGATCAGCGGTAGAACATGGCCGCCCGGGTCACGTCCTCGACTCGGCGCGTTCGCGGCGCCGGACGGCCAGGACATCGGGGTGGCGGGTGTTGGCGTTGCGCCACCGTAGGTACTCCTGGAGCTTCCGTGAGAGCACGGTGTAGTTGGGATGGTCGGAGCCGCCCATGACGAAGTTACGCAAGGGCCCGACGCCGTAAAGATCAAGGCCCGTCGAACCCGCACGGGCTCTTCGGCCGTCGGCTGAAGCGGGCAGCACGGCCGGGGGCCGTAAAAAGAAGCTTGATTCTCCAGCAGCTGGAGGGATGAGAGTTGTCCTCGTGAGCGACCCCACCGAGATGCTGACCATCGGCGAACTCGCCCGGCGCACCCGCGTTTCGGTGCGCACGATCCGCTTTTGGTCCGACAGCGGCCTCGTTGCGCCGACCGGCCGCACAACAGGCGGCTTCCGGCTCTACGACGCCGGTGCCGCCGCCCGCATCGACCTCGTACACACCCTGCGTGAGCTGGGACTGGACCTGGACACGGTACGGCGGGTGTTGGACAGGCAGGTGACAGTGCGCGACGTGGCCAGGGCACACGTGCGGGCCCTGGATGCGGAGATCCGCATGCTGCAGGTGCGGCGCGCGGTGCTGGATCGGGTCGCTCGAAAGGGCAGTACGACCGAGGAGATGAGAGTGATGCACGAACTGGCCCGGATGTCCGCCGACGAGCGGCAGCGGATTATCGACGACTTCGTCCGCGAGACGTTCGACGGTGTCGACCCCCATGCGCCCGGTGCCCATATCGCACAGGCCATGCGCAGCATGCCGGCAGGCCTGCCCGCCGACCCGACTCCCGAGCAGGTGGACGCCTGGGTGGAGCTGGCCGAGCTGGTCAGCGACGAGCAATTCCGGCAACGGGCACGCGAGATGGCCGTGGCCGGAGCGCAGGGGGAGCAGCAGCCGGAAAGCCTCGACCCGGCGAAGGTCGCAGACCACGCCGGCCAGGCGGTGCGCGAGCACATCGCCCCCGAATCGGCCGCGGGCACGGAGATCCTTCACCGGATTGTCGATCCCCACCTGCCCGCAGCCGAACGCAACCAGCTGGCCGATCGGTTGGCCACCTTCACCGACCGCAGGGTGGAGCGGTACTGGCAGCTGCTGGGCGTGCTCAACGAGTGGCCGTCGGTCCCCTCGCAGGTCCCGGCGTTCGAGTGGTTGATCGCTGCACTGCGGGCACCCGTCTAGCGGAACGGTCCCGGTGCCGACGTGGCGAAAGCGTGGTAACGGTGGTTGCCAGGCGCCCAGCCCCTCCTTGCGCACCTCGGCCGATGCCAGCCTGCCGTCGGCCGATTTGGGAGAGCAGGAGCTTGGGGCCACATCGACGGGGCGACCTCCCGCGCCCTGGGACAAGTCAAACGTCCTGACGGCACAGGGAAGATCAGGAAAGTGTTTGTCCCAGCCGTTCGGATCACCGTCCAAACGACGGAGATCCGAACGGCAACCGGACGATATCGCCTTCGGCGGCCGACTCTGCGTCGGCCGTCGGTGGTATAGGTCAAGCTGAGTTGCACCGTTGGCTGGACACGGCATGTTCGCGGGTTTCGACCCTACTGCCGGGGGGTGCAGCAGAACGAGTGTGCTCCACAGCTGAGGTCATCCGGCCGTCGGTATGGCGCTCTGGCCTGGGGGTCGTCGGCCGTTCCTACGGACGTTCGGGGGTGAGCCGCCCCTCCTGGGCCGGCATCCGGCAGCCGGGCTGACACCTCGTTCAGAGTTCGACGGGAAGGTGCCGCGGTCCGCGGAGCATGGCGTTGTGCCGGTAGGGGGGAGGGTCCTGGACGAGGCGTGCGGTGCCGAGGTGAGGGATCAGCGCGTCGAGTGCGATCTGCGCTTCGATGCGGGCAAGCGGTGCGCCGAAGCAGAGATGGACGCCGCTGCCGAAGCCGAGGTGCTGGTTGTCCGGGCGGGCGGGGTCGAACCGGTCGGGGTCGTGGAACCGCTTGGGGTCGCGATTGCCCGAGGCCAGCACGAGCAGCAGTGACGTGCCCTTGGGGATGGTGGTGCCGTTGACGTCGATGTCGGTGAGAGGGGTGCGCTGCCGCATCTGGACAGGGGGTTCGAACCGCAGTACCTCCTCCACCGCGTTGGGCAGCAGCTCGGGTTCGCGGCGCAGCCGGTCCAGTTCGCCGGGGTTGCGCAGCAGGGTGAGGACTGCGTTGGCGAGCAGGTTGACCGTGGTCTCGTGTCCGGCGGTGAGCAACAGCACGCCAGTGGCGGCCAGTTCTTCGCGGGTGAAGGGTCGGTCGGCGGAGGTGTCGTTGACGAAGGCGGAGAGCATGTCGTCGCTCGGGTGGCCGCGCCGCTGCTCGGCAAGGTCCACCAGGTAGCGGCCCATCTCCGTGCGGGCCTGGACGCCGGCCCGGTCGCGCTCGGCGAGGTCGTCACCGGGCCTGAAGTCGACGGATTCGACCGCTGCCGCCGACCACTTGTGGAACACCGGCTCGTCCTCGCGGGGGACGCCGAGCAGGCGGCAGATGACGGTGACGGGCAGCGGGTAGGCGAAGTCGTCGACCACGTCGAACTGCGTACGGTCCTGGAGGCCCTGGATCAGCTCTCCGGCGACCCGGGAGATCTCACCGCGCATCGCATCGATCCGGCCCGGACTGTGCGGGGGGCCGAATGGCCGCATGGCCAGGCTGCGCAGCCTGTGGTGCGCGGGGTCGTCGAGCCGGAGGAAGGGGATCTGCTCTGCCTCCTCGGCCAGGGCGCTGACGGGAACGGTCAGATTGCGCGGGTCCACGCTCAGGCGCGGTCATGGAGCAGGGCGGCGATCTCGTCGTAGGTGCCGATCAGAAAGCTGCCGTCGGACTGGCGCGCCACCCCCGTCTCGCGGAGTTCCGCGTACAGCGGGTAGGGGTCGGGGCGGCTGGGGTAGTCGGTGATCCGTTCCGGCAGTGTGTCGACGGCCATGCGGGAGGCTCCTCGTGGGCGGGGGGAGACAGGGGGGAGGCAAGGGTCAGCCGGCGGGCCGTACCACAGTGAGCCTGTAGTCCGGCTGGTGTCCGGTGAGCGCGACGGTGGGGCTGTGAGAAAGCCGCATGGGATCCGGCACGTTGGAGGGGAACGGGAACCCGGCCACCAAGGGGCGGCTGTCGGCCCCGCCGGGCCGGGGCGGGAACGGCGCTGCGCTCTCGATCAAGTGGCGGTAGTAATCCAGCCACTTGCCCATGTTGACGGTGACCGCGGCGGTGACGCGGCCCTGGTAGCCGTAGACCGCGACCAGACGGCCCTCGGCGGCCGATCCCTGGGCGATGACCACCTGATCGGAAAAGGTGGGCACGCCGACGGACTTGATGTTAAGCCCGAACTGGCTCGACCAGAAGACCGGAACCGCCAGGTGCGGGCGCCGCCGCGGTCCCGGATTGACCATGTTGTAGGCGGCCACCTCGGCCTGCACGACCGCGTTGCCCCAGTGTTCCAGGGAGAGCATCTGGTACTCGTAGAGAGGATGCGGGAAGCGTGCGACATCGCCGACCACGAGGACGCTGTCGGTGACGATCCCGTACATGGTGAAGGCGCGGCATCCCGCGTCGCAGGCGATGCCACGCGGTCCTGCGGCCAGCCCGCTGCCGGCCAGCCAGTCGGTGTTGCGGATCGCTCCCATGGCGACGACGCACGCATCCGCGTCGACGCGGCTGCCGTCGGAGAGTTCCGCACCGGTGAACCGGCCGTTCCCGCGCAGCGCGGTGACCGTCACCCCGCACCGCAGGTCCACCCCGTGGGCCCGCTGCACGCCGGCCGCGAACTGCGACAGCGTCTCGCCGAGCGCGCCCACCAGCGGCGCGGGGCCCTGTTCCGCGACCGTGACCTCGATGCCGAGCTCTCGGCAGACCGATGCGATCTCCGAACCCATGAACCCCGCACCGATCACCAGCACCCGGCGCGGTCCCGCGGCCAGCCGCTCGGCCAGGCCCGCCGCGTCGTCACGGGTGCGCAGGGTGAACACCCCGTCCAGAGCCGCCTCTTGCGGGTTGGGCCACGGCCGCGCCCGGGCCCCGGTGGTGATCAGCAGCTGGTCGTAGGGCAGCGATTCGCCATCGGCCAGCAGCACCCGCTTCCTGCTCCCGTCCAGACCGGTGGCGCGTACCCCGAGCCGCCACCGGGCGCCCGGATCCCGGCGCATCGGCAGGCCGGTGCCGTTCGCCGCCACCCGGCCGAGCAGCACCTGCTTGGACAGCGGCACTCTGTCGTACCGCGGACAGGGCTCGTCCCCGACCACGGTCAGCGAGCCGGTGAATCCCTCCTCCCGCAATGTCTCGGCGGCCCGCAGCCCGGCCAGCGGGGCGCCGACGATGACGATGCGGCCCTCCGTGAGGTCAGCGGGCATCGACGCCCGCCTCTTCACCCACGAGGATGGCCTGGACCGGGCACGCAGTAGCGGCCTGGCGCACGTGTGCGGCCTGGTCATCGGGGACCTCGGGGTTGTAGCGCAGCGCCTCCTCGCCGTACAACTGGAACACCTTCGGCGCCAGGAACACGCACTGCGCATACCCCTGGCAGCGGGTGAGGTCCACGACGATCCGCATCCCAACCCACTCCCTTTGCCACCGGCCTCTGCTCCTTTTCTACGTCCGAAAGGGGCCGGGTGCTCGCCCGGCTACTCCGCCGGGGGTTGGACCTTTCCCCAGCGAGCGGGGTTACGGTGAATAGATGACGCAAACTGGCCGAAACCGGGTTACGTCTCATGAGCAGCGTGAACGAATGCCGTTCCCTCTCGTGGTGGCCGGCTTCTGGTCCGCCTTCGACAGGTTCGTCATCACCCCCATGCTCTTCGCCATCGCCGCGAGCTTCCATGCGCGGCTGTCCGCAGCCGTCGTTGTGGCGAGCGGCTACTTCCTGGCCTACGGCTGTCTGCAACCCGTCTGGGGAATGCTGTCGGACCGGTTCGGCCGGGTATGCGTCCTGCAGGCCGCGCTGGCAGGCGCGGCCATCGGTGGAGCCGTATCCATCACAGCCCCTTCGCTGACCATCCTGCTGGTGGCGCGCTGCATCACCGGGGCCTGCTACGGGGGCGTGAACCCCACCGCGATCACCTACGCCGGCGACACCGTGGCCCCCGACACCGTCAAGCAGGTGCTGTCACCCTTCTACGCAGCGGGCGGAGCCGGCACCGCCGCCGGTATCGCACTGGGCGGCGTGCTCGCGGCCCTGGCCGACTGGCGGATCGCCTTCGCCCTGCCCATGGCCGCCGCAGTCCTGCTGTTCCTCGTGCTGCTCCGGCTGCCCGAACCCGACCACGCCCCGTCCGCGAACCCCATGCGCCAGGTCATGACCGTACTGCGCTCCCGCTGGGCCCTGTTGGTGATCGCCGCAGGCTTCCTCATGGGGTGCGTGGTGGTCGGCTGTGTGACCTTCCTGCCCTCCATGCTCCAGCACCACGGCAGTTCAGCGTCTGTGGCCGGCCTGCTGACCGCCGTCTTTGGTCTCGCGGGCCTGGCCGGGGCGCCCGTGTACAACAGGCTCGCCCGCCGCCAAGTGCCCCGCTGGGCCCTGATCGCTCTCGGCGGCCTCTTCGTCACCGGATCCATGCTGGTCGCCGCGGCCGGGCCTCATCTGTCCACCGTCATGATCGCCGCCATCCTGCTCGGCGGCGGCTGGATCTTCAACAACGTCTCCCTCGCCTCCTGGGCGACGGCGGTCGTGCCGCACGCCCGGGGAACGACAGTGTCGTTGTTCGCCACCGGCATGTTCGTCGGCGGGGGCGTGACACCCATCCTTGCCGCCGGCCTGGCTGAGCGCGGCGACTACCCGGTGATCTTCCTGACCGGTGCGTGCGTCGCAGCATTGACCGCCACCGTGGCCAGCGCAAGCGAGAAGCGATTCAGCACCCCCCATGCAGGCAGCGGTAGCAGCACAGGACGGTTCGGCGCCGAACAAGAGCCGACCCGGAGCCCTGCGAGAAGTGACCCACCAGACAGCCCCTGAGCTCGAGGGCTACACCGCCCATCAGATCTTTGTGCGTTGAAACGAGACGCCCTCCTCGTGGAGCAGGATGTGCAGACCCTCGTGGCTGATGTCGTCGACCACCCCCTCGGCAACCAGGAAGTCGGCCAGTTTGGTCAGGCTCCAGGTTGAGAACGGCAGTCCGTGTTCGGCCGGCTTGGACTTGGTGATCTTCACCAAGGGCATGCCCTGCGCGGATATCAGCACCATCTGGGCCCGCCGCCAGGTCACACCGAACCGGTGCCGCGGCGGATGATCCGCAGCGACCGCCTGCCCTTGTCGTCACCAATCTCCCGGACCTGACGCGTTCAGCCACGTGATCATCCTGGTCGTCCTTTTCCGGACCAAGGAATCGATCACGAGGCGGCCGTCTTGGGGCGTGAAACTGGCGACCTCGCGTAATCGGAAGTCGCGTATTCCTCAACTGCTGTGGGGCTCGTGGTCACCGTGAGTGGTCGCCGGGGGCATAGTGGCGCCAGGTCCCGCCGGCCTCTTCGGCGAGGCGGGCTGTGGTGTCGTCGTTGTAGCCGAGCATCCGGGCAAGCACCGGGGCGGGGGCCTGGAGGACGAGGTGGCGGATGGCCGCTGTGCGTCCTTGTTGCGTCGGGAAGCCCAGGTGGCGGAGCCGGAGTTCCAGAGTTTCCGGGGTCATGGGCTGTCCGGCTCGGCGGCCGGGGAAGAGCCATCGGGCGTCGGGGTTGGTCGCAGTCATGGTGTTCGGCCGTTGCTTCAGGTAGTCCAGCAGCATCCCGGCGAAGGGGGCCGGGACGGGCGACGGCGGGTCGCCGAGTCGGACGAGGACTTCGCCGTCCTTGTGCTGGACGTCGTCGGTGCCGAGCCGGGCGATCCGTGTCAACGGCTGCGCGTAGAGAAGGACAAGCGCGGCGGCCACGCGGTCCTGGAGCGGGATGTCGTCGCGGTTCACGAGCTGTCGCAGTAGCGCGAGCCGTTGGTGCTGGGCGATCGGCGCGGGGTTGCTCGTCGAGCGGTGGGGAACGGTGACGACGGGCATGTGCTTGGACTTCATTGCCCAGCGGAGGAAGGCGTGGGTGAGGCGCCGGGCGGTGTAGCCGCCTGCGTACCAGGTGTCGACATCGGCCTGGGTGCAGCCGGCGAGGGCCCGCCCGCGCTGGGCGAGGTGGCCGAGGAAGGCGATCGCGAGGTGGAGCTCGTTGCGGGCCTGCTGGATCTGCTTGCCGGAGAGCGGGCCGCGGCCGGCCAGGGTGCGGAGACGGCGTTGGATGTGCCAGGCGGCGAAGAGCTCCAGGAGCTTGCGGTGCTCGGGTTCGCTGACGGTCGGCAGTTTCTCGGCGAGCCACCGCTGGAACAGCAGCAACTGCCGGTCGGCCGGTGGCAGGACGCCGCTTTGCATGAGTAGATCGCGCAGGTAGGCGACCGATCGCCAAGGCGTGAGCTTGCTCAGCCCCTCATGGGTGAGCGGGACTTGGCCGCAGGCGAGAGCTCGCAGGTTCCGTTGGACGTGGGGCTGGCTGGTCCAGGTCAGCCCGCCCCAGGGGCGTTTCATCTGCCGGAGCATGTCGAACAGTGGGAGGAGTTCGGGCCGGATGCTGCCGGTGCCGTCGTCGAGGAGGTCGTCGAGGCGCTCGGTGAGGACGCATTGGCCGCAGACTCCGCGGCGGTAGCGCCGGGCTTCCTGGCCGCACTGTTCGCAGGTGAAGTCGCCGAGGCCGCCGGCGCAGTCGGTGCAGAGCTTGCCGCCGTCCGGTGCGAGGCCCGGGGTGAGCCGTTCGACGCCGCAGCCGGTGCAGGTTCCGTAGGTCTCCAGGGCCCGGGTGAAGCAGCCCGCGCAGAGATAACCTTCGGGCCAGTGGTGGGTCCCCAGCCGCACCGCCCGATGGCATCGCGCGCAGAAGAGGTCCTCGGTGCGGACGCGGGTGCGGCTCATCCTTCGGGCCGGATACGGGCGCGCTTGGGCCGGATCGCTGACAGGTCGACGACCGCGTCGCCGGTGGCGACCTTGCGGATGGCGGCGTTCTCGGCCTTGGTGGCGATCAGGTCGGCTGGGGTGCAGTCGAAGATGTCGCAGAGTGCGGCCAGCACTGGCAGGGACAGCCGCTCGGGGGTGCCGGTGACCAGGCGGTGGACCTGGGAGAGGGAGAGGTTGATGCCGCGCTCGGCGAGTGGCGGGGCGAGCTCGCTGGTCGTGAACATCCCAGCGGCGGCCATCCGCTCGCGTAGCCGCCACTGGTAGCTGACCTGGCGTTTCATCAGGCCCTCCTTGCGGGCTTGAGCGCGGCCTCGATGGTGGCGTCCAGGGCCCGCCGCAGGGTGCGGGTGCGGAAGTCGGAGGACACGCAGGTGTAAATGGAGGTGGTGGACGCGTGGTCGTGCCCGGCCTGCTGCTGGACGAACAGCGGGTCCCAGCCGTCCTCGATCAGGTGAGTGACGTATGACCTTCGCAGCGAGTGGAAGTCCAGTACCGAGTCCAGGCCGAGGTCGTCGCGGTAGGCGGCGAAGCGGGAGTCCAGCCGTTGCAGGCCGACCCGCCGGCCGCGTTCGGACGGCCACAGGGCGGGCCCGTCCGCATGCCGCATGGCGGGCCTGACCTCGCAGACCCACTGGTCAAGGATCTCAGCCGACCAGTCCCAGACGGTCAGCACGCTGCGGCGCTTCGGGGGCGAGCCCTTCTTCGCCTTGCCGTGGCGGACGTAGCAGACGCCGTACTCGCCGAACTCCGCCCCTTCGGGGTTGCGGCCGAAGTCGGCCGTGTCCAGCATCCGCGTCTCGTTGCGCCGCAGCCCGTAGGCGTACGCGGTCTTGAACAGCATCGCGTCGCGGAAGGCGGGCAGCCAGCCCTTACGGCCGCGTCCGCGGACCCGGCTCACCTCGTCATCGGAGTGGTCGAAGAACGCCTGCAACTCGTCCCGGGTGAAGGCTCGTTTCGGTGACTCGGCGTCACACTCCTGCATGTGCACGGCGGTGTTCCACTCGTGGCACACCTGGATCGGATGAGTGCCGAAGCGCCGTTCGCACTCGTGGGCCCAGCCGTAGGCCGGGTCGGTGGCGTAGTCGCAGAACAGCCGCACCGCCTCCTGGTATCCACGCAGCGTCGAGCGGACGCAGCCGCGGACCGCCCGCAGGTCGCCGAACCATTCGTCCGCCAGTGGCGAGGACCAGGTCCATGGGAAGGCGTCCGCATGCGTGACGAATGCCCGCACCTTCCGCTCGCGGCCGTTGATGGTCGACAGCGCGAGGTTCCGGGCCAGTTGCTGGTTGCGCCAGCCATCCAGCATTGCCTCGAAGACCTGCTCTTCCGGCCTCAGCAGCGGCACCCCGTCGGCCAGGTGCAGCCGTACGGCCCCCGGTGCCGTCCCATCCTTGCCTGCCAAATTCGTCACGCTCCGTAGGTCGCATCTGGCGCGAGAATCTCGCATCAGATGCGAAGCCCGGAGAGGAACGGCAGGTCAGCCATCCGATCGAGTGAAGCGGAACGACACGAGCCGGGCCTGTCCGCTACCGTCTCGACAGGCACGCGTTGAGCCCTCTATCCGCTGATCAGCGGCTTCCTGACAGCGGCCCGGTCAACGCAGTGCAGGATGCGGCCAGTTCGCATCAGATGCGATTCGCGGCGGTTCCGCGATACGCGCCAAAGGGGCAACGGGATGATCTTGAAGCCCTGAGCACCCGTCGGCCGTCACCCATTCGGCCCTGCTGCGAGGGTCAGCCTCCAACACCGTGGCCTGGGCAGGTGATCCGATAGCGCTGCCGTGGGGACGGGGTTTGTGACGGTTCTTGTGAGCCCTCGCCGTATTTCAGAGGGATACCCGCGCTGTTCTGCCAGCGGCAGAATACCGGCCGGACCGGGCTCGACGATCACTACAGTCCAGTCTCATGACGACGATTACGACGCGTACAGTCGAGTATCCGGCCGACGGTTTGACGATGATCGGGCACCTCGCGCTCCCGGCCGGTGTCGACCGCCGGCCCGCGGTGCTGCTCGGACCAGAGGGCATGGGGCTCAGCGACGTCGAGCGCCGCCGGGCCGATGCTCTCGCCGAACTGGGATATATAGCGCTGGCCTTCGACCTTCACGGCGGGCGCTATTTGGGCGACCCCGAGGAGATGCTGGCCCGCTGCCTGCCGCTGCTCGCTGATCCCGACCGGATGCGGGGCATCGGCCATGCGGCGCTCGACGTGTTGCGCACCGAACCGCGGACCGACCCCGACCGGATCGCCGCCGTCGGCTACGGCACCGGGGGCGCCGTCGGGCTGGAACTCGGGCGCGGCGGCGTCAGCCTGCGTGCGATCGGGACAGTCAACGCACTGACCACGGGCCGACCGGGCGAGGCGGCGCGCATCCGCTGCCCGGTGTGGGCCGGGGTCGGGTCGGAAGACCCGATCATGCCGCCCGCGCAACGGAACGCGTTCACCGCTGAGATGCAGGCCGCGGGCGTCGACTGGCGCCTCACGGTCTACGGCGGAGCCTTGCACGCCTTGAGTAATTGTCAAATCCTGTGGATCGGCGGTGTGTTCATGCCGCGTGTGACTGCG